>JAEENF010000242.1 GCA_016283605.1 Prevotella sp. | reverse complement strand
CGCAATAATTAACGGCTTTGACACATCTGCGGGGGGATTTTTACTTTTTACCTTTAAAACGTTGCTCATTTTTTTCGTCAAAACATAAAAAAGTGTTCTTAAATTTGCGAACATCAGAAATATTTCTTATCTTTGCAGCCGAATGATTATAACGTTTGAAGAAACATATTTAGAGGAACTCTATACGCAGGGCAAAGCCAATGATAAAAAACATCGGTTTCAGCCCCATATCGTCGACAAGTATATTAAGGTGATCAACCTGATGAAACAGCAGGAGAATGTGCTTGGACTCACGAAATACGGTTCGTTGCACTACGAAAAGCTGGTTGGCGATAAGAAGGGAATATCTTCAGTTAAGGTGAACGACCAGTATCGTATAGAGTTTACAGAAGAAACGGAGGATGGCAAGCAGATTGCAACCATTTGCAACATAACAGAACTTTCGAATCATTATAAATAAGTAAAAAGGAGGAAACGACGATGATAACAGTAAAAGGAAAAGACCCAAAAATGATAGCCAACAACTTGAAGCCTTACAAGCCTACGCATCCTGGCGAGGTATTGAAAGACGAGTTGGAATTCCGTGGAATCTCTCAGCGTGGACTGGCTAAGAAAATGGACATTTCATATTCGGCACTCAATGAGGTGCTGAATGGCAAACGTGCGCTCAACCCTGAGTTGGCGATGATGATGGAAGCAGCCTTGGGCGTAGATGCCGCTCCGCTCTTGGCCATGCAGAACGAATACGACATGCTAATGGCAGAGCGCAACGAGTCGTTTATGGAGAAAATAAAGAATATTCGCCGTATCGCAGCTGTATTTTAGAAATATAGCCAGATACGAATCAGCTCTGTGGCGGGGTGTGGAACGACCATCTGGGTACACTTCGCCGTGATTTTCAAACCTTGGGATGTTTAAGAAGATCTCTGGAAAGAGAAATGTAAAATAACTATTTTCTTTTTATTTGTTAAATAATTGCTGTTTTATTTGGATTGTATTGGAATTATTTCTATCTTTGCAACGTCA
This sequence comes from Prevotella sp., assembly GCA_016283605.1. Taxonomy (GTDB): domain Bacteria; phylum Bacteroidota; class Bacteroidia; order Bacteroidales; family Bacteroidaceae; genus Prevotella. The sequence continues at coordinate 6,872 of JAEENF010000242.1, read as the reverse complement.
TCAAGAAGATGATAGGGGCAGGGCGAAAGCCGTGTACCGCCACAAGGTCGTTTTTTAGCGGCCCTTATTTTTTACTCACAATATGGTATTGCCGTCATACACACTGAGTATGAATCACAGGAGTTTGACACTTTGTGAGCACACTTTGTGAGTGGAAAATGCATGCACAAATAAGGCGCTTTGTGCAAGAAATGTTTTTTAACTAAAAATAGTTGAGTCGGCTTAATTGCCGGCTCATTTTTTTTGTGTACCTTTGCAGCTCGGTATTAACATTTGGACAATTATGGATAATAATAAAACTCAAGAATATAATCTTTTAAGCAACTTCGAGCGCAAGGCCGATGCGCTGGTATGCTCATCGTGTCTTCTGTCTCTGAACGCGATGAGCATGAGTCTGGCAGTGGACGCCTGTCGGCTAACGAAGTTCTTCAGGCTGCTGCTCGAAGATTGGAAGAATTGTTTGCCATTAGGAGATGCCTACGATGTCAATTTTACGACGTGGGGCAGCAAGACGTGGGAAATCATCGAGAGGGTAAGATATGCCTACAGTCTGAACATGGTGCAACTCAATCAGTATGAATATGAGTCAAACTGCTATTTGGAGTTTAAGGACAAGCAGGATGCTGTAGGTCCGATGGACGGTTCGATGAAGCCCTTACAAATGGTATCAGAAGGAGAGGCTGGTGTCATTTTGGTGTGTGCTTTACGTGAGCTGAGTGAGATCATGATGGAAATCTCTGAGTTTCTGAGTTCGCCTACTGAAGAGCAAATCGCGACCTCATTTGAGCAGTGGCGTGTCTGTTATCATCGTCAATATCATGACTCTTGTCAGAAAATGTATAACAAGTGGAAACTTCTCTTTACGCCTCGCACATTAAAGAAGAATCTGAAAGAGCGCATGGTTTCGGAACTGGAGAACTTCAGACAGATGTTCTTAAGTGATGCTGAGTTTGAATTGGTATATGACTCAGAACAGAAAGACATCGATATTGAGGGTGTCTCCCGATTTCTCTTCACCAATTCCGATAGGTTTGGCATCTCGTATATGAGGGAAAATCCGGTGTTCAGTCAGGAACTGCTAAAATTGTTCTATAGCATCGACACTTTGCGTATGATGCAAGCCGACCTGCAGCCAAAGAAGAAACAGGCGGAGAAGGCTGTGGCCCCCGTTGTGGATGAACTGGAGTTGAAGGTTATGGAAGTGACTGGGAAGATCAAACACCTGGCGACAGAACGCTGGAAGCAACACCTGCCTAAGTTATGGAAGGGTGTCTTTACTTCTTTTCGGGATAACATCGCCAAGGCTGGCCCTCATGAGAAGTTCAAGGACTATAGTAAAAAGACGCTGTATTGTATCATCGGTCATCTGAAGACGAAGGGTATCTATCAGAATCAGGTCTCGAATCTGGAACTGACCAAAGTTCTGGAAGGTACGAACAATGGCATGCGTAAGTATCTGAACAATGGGCTGATTGAGCTGGAGCAGTCGCTTATGGAACGTATAGCGTCGTATGTAGATCAGGAGATGCAGGCGCTGGTGCCAGAGACTTGATCGCTGACTGATAATTGATTGATAGTTGTGTGATAGTTGGCCATTGCTAACTATCACATTTTTGTTTTATTCTTTGTTTTCTGGGTGATAGATAATTGATAGTATCATCTGGATAGATAGTTTTCTCTCATCATGGATATGCAGTACTTTTGCCGACGATGAAGGAAGTTGTATTACATATCGAGGATTCGGCATTTGAGAAATTCATGGGGATTATCGACATCTGTCCAGACGTCAGTGTATGGAGTACAGGAGAGGGTGTCGACATCAAGAGCATTGTAGACATTTGCTTTGCCTCTGCGGTGAAGGAGATGATTGACGACAATGCCCTGAAAACGCCATCTGATTATACCTATATCATGCAGGTAGTGCTAGAAGACCAGTTGAAATGTGGTACCTTGTTTGTTACTCCTGACGAGTTTATCGGCTACCTTAAAATCTTAGGCATTGAGAAACTCCCTAGTCGCAGCAGCCTTTACCGGACGAGTGACACCATACTTGGATCGTATCCTAACTGGACGTTCACCGACCAGCCTAATCACTTTGAAGAACTCCGGAGAAAAAACATCGCAAGACAGTTTCTGAGTGCCTTCAACCGGTATAAAAGGCAGCAATAGGACGAGATTTGGGACAAACACCCGATTGTGAAACGGGATTTGGGACAGGTCGGAAAATTCTCATTGTCAGGTGAAAATATACCCCTAATTTTGCAGTGTCGAAAGACAAAAAGAGAGTTATTCACATTATAAATAATTTTAATTTTAGTTTTAAAATGAAGAACAAGAATGGTATTGAGATCAAGGCTTGCTGCGCTTCGTGCCAGCACAGGCTGATGACGGTTGATGACAGAATTTGTGGCCTGACCAAGGCATCGGTAGCATCGGACTACAGCTGTAACCGATGGAGAATGGAGAAGCTGTTGCAGAATGCCGGCAACGGCGGCGGTAAGGTCAAGAAGTGGCAGTATCTGTGTTTCTTTATGGAACACTGGATCAAGCAGCGCAACGACTTGGAGGCCGGTCGGATTGACCCGACGAAGCTGCTGTCGGTTGAGCAGATCAGGAAGGAATATAACGAGCTGCATGGCTCAGAGTTTATTAATATCTAATTCATTTTTTAAAGTTATGCTTAAAGTTTTAAGAGTTGCGGGCCAGACAGAGCCCATCGAAGTAACAAGTCGGAAACAAGAGGGTCAGAAGATCCACAAGTGTTTCGTTCGTCTGAAGGAGATTGGTGACAACTACACCGAGTATGTCGCTGCCGTGTTGGGCAACGGCGCTACGGTGAAGTACGCCGAAGGTGCCATCGTAGCCGCCGATCTGTCCTTTACTTCTCATGAAAGCCAAGGCGTTTTTTATCAAGATGTACTTGCACGCGAGATTGTAGTTCTTAAGTAAAATGGGGTTGAAAGGTAACGAGTGAGGGAAGAGTACCAGGTTTAATTTGTCGACAGCTAACAACTCGCTCTGATCCTGAGACTCGAAATCTTTCAACAACATGACATTCAAGAAGATTTTGTTTGGCGAAGAAGCCATGCTGGCCCTGAAGAAGAGTAAGGGCGAGCGCGTAGTGGACGGTCGTATGATAGCCATTGAGCATGACGGCCGTAGAGTGTGGGCATTTGTGCCCTATAACCGGAAACCGCGTCAGAAGCCGCTGGTCATGACCCTGCGCGACCTGGTGAACGGTTGGATCAAGATGGGACGGAAGCACATCGGCGTGTATTCCGCTGTATCGAGCAAGCTGAGTCCGGAAGAGGCGGTGGCCGTGCTGAAGCGCGACATCTGCGAGGGGCTGGATCAGGTGCTGGAGGACGGTACCATCGAAGAGATGAAGGACTTTTTTAACCTGATGGGAAATAAAGCATGATGAGACCGAGTTATTTTTACAATGTGAAGGACCGCAGGGCGAAAACGCTCACCACTGCGGTTCTCTCCCAACTGCAGACATCGCAGCAGACCAAGGACGGTATGGCCAGGATTGCGGCGCTGAAGGCAGCTGGAGAGGATATCCGACCGGGCAAGGAGATGCTTTCGGTGGTGACCTGGGGTGCCCGATACCAGGAGGGTGCGCCGAGAGGTACCGAGGGCGCTCAGGATACGGGTCTGTTCTTTATCGACTGCGACCACCTGAAGGAAGACCCCGTAGAGGTGTACTACCGTCTGCTGAATGCCAAGGCCATCGAGAATGAGGCACGCCGACAGCAGGTGGCGGCAATCATGAAGGCACATACCAAGGGAGCGCATGTCACACCCAGCGGTGAGGGACTTAGGATTATCTTGGAGAAGCTGTTGTCTGGGCAGGATAATGAGAAGAATATCGAGGCATTTAAGGAAATGCTGAAGGAGGATCCTGCCATTGAGACAGTGGATACGAAGGTGAAGAATATCGGACATCCGAGTTTTGTGCCGAGTCTGGAGTATTGGATCTATTTTGATAATGCTATTTTGGCTGAGGACGGCGACACACAGGGGACAGGGCCGCTGTGCTCCGCAGGCTGCGCACAGTCAGACCTGTCCCCGAGTGCGCCACAGACAGACCAGTCCCCGTGTGACGCTGATGAGAAACGGGAGGACTATCGGTCGCACCTGAGGTTTGACGCCGAGGGTTGTCCGATTGGAAGCGACGGCAAAGCCTTGCAGACCGACTATCGGGGCCATCCGCTGACGGAGATCAGGGATAACGTCATTACGCTGGCAGGAGGCAAGCCTGGCATCGGCGACCGCAATACGCGGACGTACAAGGTGCTCTCGTCTATGGCACCCATCGTGGACTACAAGGAGGAGGTGTTGCAGACACTGATACCCTACTGGGGTCTGACGTGGGAGGAGGTGGAGCCCATCGCCAAGAGTGCCGCCAAGCGTCGACCATCGGAGAAGCTGCCCTATCTGCTCTGGAAGGTGCTGCACGAGATGGGTATCGACGATGCCTCGATGCAGGTGGACGAGCACGATGAGGATGCCGCTGACGATGAGGACCTGCTGGACATCCCCAAAGACTCGAACGTGTATAAGAGTAGCTGGGGTGAGGGTCTGCCGCCATTGGCACCGGTCTTCAAGCAGTGGATTGTCAGATCGCCGAAGGACTACATCGAGATGATCTACTTCACCGTACTCTTCTGTATGGCCTGTCTGGCCTCGAAACTCAGGGCACGATACCTCGACGGCCGTATCCACTCGCCCTCGCTGTTCGTCACCGTAGAGGGCGACCCCGGCTCAGGAAAGTCGTGGATTGTGGATGTGAGCAACATGCTCTTTGAACCGATGGCCGAAGACGATGCCAAGGGCGAGGAGAAACAGTTGGCGTATGAACAGGAGCTGAAGAAATGCCGTAACAAGGCCAAGCAGCCTGAAGACCCGTTGGTGATCCAACGCATCATACCGCCTACCGTCTCGGTGACCGCCCTGTTGAAGCAGAATTACCAGAACAAAGGTCTGCACGCCGTCACCGTCTGCCCTGAGGTGGACACGATGGTGAAACAGCACAACCGAGGTGCCTGGGGGCAGCTGAGCGACATCTACCGTCTGGCCTACGAGAATGCCTTTGCCGGACAGAAGTTCATGTCGGAGAATTCCTTCTCAGGACGGGCAAGGATCTTCTATAACCTCCTCGTGTCGGGGACGCCGAAGTCGATGGGCCGTTTTTTCAGGAATGTCGAGGACGGACTGGTGACACGAACCATCCCTGTGGTCATCCCCGATCAGTTCGGTGCCAAGAATCCTAAGTGGAAGCCGTGGACGGAGCTGCAGCAGAAGGTGGTGATGGATACGGTGCGCCACGTCTACCATGAACTCTCGATGGACGAACAGGGCAATGTGGTCCAGGAGCACTATATGGAACTCGACTGGTTGAACGATGCTCTTGAGGAGTGGCTGGAGCAACAGCGGCTGCTGTGTCTGAAACAGATGTCGCGTGCCAGGGACACCTATCGCCGACGTGCCGCCAACGATGGCTTCCGCGCTGGGATGGTGGTCTATTATCTGCTGGGTGAGAAGCCTACGGCGGAGATCAAGAAGAAGGTCATCGCCAATGCGCTCTTCGTCAGCAACTATGCCGTGGAGTCGCTGGTGGCCAAGTACGGTCAGGAGACGGAGGGTGTCCTGCAGAAGGAGAAACAAACATCAAAGACTGGTATCCTCTTTGATATGATGCCTGACGTGTTCTCTCGTGCCCAGCTCAAGCAGAAAATGGCTGATCAACATGTCCTGTCGAAATTGCAAGATGTCGTCTGGAAATGGAAGACTGCCGGATTAATAGAAGTCATGCCAGACAAGATGCTTAGAAAACTCGCTTCTAAGACCGCCAAAGCGGCTCCAAAAAAGAAAAAGGGTAAGTAAAGCGTCTTTTGTCTTTTGTCTTTTTGTCTTTTTTAAATTTTAATCATTTACAGTTATGTTACCAAGAGGAATAAGAAATCACAATCCACTGAACATCCGTCGCAGTAAGGATCAGTGGAAGGGTCTTAAGGCCCAGCAGACAGACCCTGCGTTCTGTCAGTTTGAATCACTGGAGTATGGCTGGCGGGCAGCCTTCTATCTGCTCACGCGGACGTACTATCATAAGTACCGTCTGTACACCATCCGGAAAATCATTGAGCGGTGGGCACCGCCCCATGAGAACAAGACGGAGGCGTATATCGCCAATGTCTCGCGACTGACCGGCATCCTACCCGACGAGCCTATAGGCATCCCCTCGGATCAGCCCTCGAGGTGGATTGCCCTCGGCGCCGCGATGGCCATCCAGGAGAACGGCACAGAGTCGATGGACTGGTTCGCTATGCTACGAGGCTGGGCAAAGGCAAGAAACGAAAACGACTCACGGGACCTGTCCCCGTGAGTCTGTGAAAAATGCACGAATCAGACGATGAGAAATGATAAATTGTTCATAAAACGTTTGGTAATCAAAAAATAATTTGTACTTTTGCAGCCGACAATCTATCCCTGTGAGGGAAAAGTGTATAAAATAAGGATAAGTGAAGCCCCTTTTTCGCCCCCAGTACACTTGCGGTGCTTTTAACCGCAAGGCGCAGAGAGCCGTGATGTATAATACGGCCCGAAACACATGCTATACTTTTGAGGACGTATCGGCCCTGTTAGTCAACGAGATTCTGACAGTCAAAAGAGAGAACCCTATTGACACGGCGCATATCGCTGACGTGACAGGCACAACCGAGGAACAGGTCATTGCATTTTGCCGTGAGCAACTAATGCCTATCGGACTCGTGCACGACCATGTGTGGAGCGATGCCGAGTGGCAGCAATACCGTAAGGATTATCCACCCTGCTTCGGTGATAACGGCAATAAACCTGCAAGCGACTAT
>JAEENF010000241.1 GCA_016283605.1 Prevotella sp. | reverse complement strand
TGAGATCAGTTCTGAGGACAGCACGTATTGGTTTGTAGTTCCCACCAATGACGTATGGAGTGAGCTGACGGCAAAGTATGCACCCTACTTCAATTATCCCAACAATGTTGCCGGCAGTGACTCAATGGCCTATACCAACACCCGACTGGCCATTATCGGGGGTGCCTTCTTCAGCTGTACAAACAATCCGGATGCAGCGGTCAGCGACAGTGTAAGATCCACTCAGGCGGTGACGGAGTTATTACGTAGTGTGCTTAATATCGATAAAAACTACTACGTCTACCAAAGGCCCTTCGACGAGGGTGGCATTTTCGCAGGCACCACCACAGTGGAGTGCAGCAATGGTCGGGTGTTCAAGGCACCCACATGGAACTTTGCTGCTGAAAACACCTTTATGCAGACTGTCAGCGTGGAGGCCGAAGCGGTATCCAGTCAGGACACCATCGTCAATGCTGTATCACCACTGACAACTGTAGAGGTGGTTTCAAGCAATCAGTTCTACAAGCAGATATCGATGGGCGGCTATGTGGAGGTCATTCCTACCAACCCATCGGCACGTGTGGCCGTAGGCTTCATGATTCCCAACCTGCTTTCGGATATCAAGTATAACATTTATGCAGTCTTCGTACCTGCCACTGCCGGTGACCCGTTGGCTACAGCAGAGACTACAAAGCCGTTGCGTGTGCTGAGTCGTGTGCGTCAGGCCGATCAGAATGGCGTCATTTCTTCGCCTCCTTTCCGCTATGCCAGGAATGTGGACGGTACGAAGGTCGATGAGGTGCTGTTGCAGTCGAATGTTCGTTTGAACACTTGCTCATGGGGACTTGATAATCCTGTAGTACGATTAGAGTTGCAGTCAAACACCGATGGTGCCACACTGCGTATTGACAGGGTTATCTTCCGTCCTGCAGAATAGGTTGAAATAATAATGAATTACGTATAGTGAATAAATATAAGTTATGGCTACTATAAAGAATCAATTAATACGAAGGCTTGCAGCCTGCTGCGGTTTGGCTGTTATGCTGACGATGGTCGTCCCCACCATTGCATATGCACAGGACGACGACACAGACGGCAGCGAGGCTGTACAGCGCAAAGCGATACCTGCCAAACAGTATGCAGTACGTGAAATAAAGGGCTGCGTGTTCAACGCCAGCACCAAGGAGCCTCTCAGCGGTGTCATCGTCAGCGCTTCCGAAGTCGATGGTTTTAGTACCATCACGGAGTCCGATGGTACTTATACCTTGCGCGTCCCGCTCATTGCCACCTCGCTGACATTTACCTCACCCGATTATAATATGGCCAAGTTGGGGCTACAACATAGCGAACTGCAACGTGACGTTAGCCTCTATCCTACTGTTTTCCGTCCCGACTACGATGCTAAGACCAATGTTAACGCCATTGCCTCGGCTACGGGTTTCCAGTTTAGCAATAACGTGTCTATTGAACAGGATATTCAGCAGCAGCTGGGTGCTCAGGTACACACCGTTACGCGCAGTGGTACACCGGGCATCGGCAGCGTTATGTTCATGGGTGGACTGAACTCCATTAATGCCAACGCACAACCACTGATTATTGTTGATGGGGTGATTTTCGACCAGCAGTATGCCCGTAGCATGCTGCACGATGGATTCTACAATGACATCCTTGCTAACATCTCACCTGTAGATGTCGAGAAGGTTGAGGTGCTGCGCAACGGTACTGCCCTATATGGTGCCAAAGGTGCCAATGGTGTCATTGTTATCAGCACGCGCCGTAACCACAGCATGGCAACACGTATAACGGCCAGCATATCCGGAGGTGTTACCTTCGAACCCAAAACATTTGATGTGATGAATGCCTCGCAGTTCCGTGGCTATGCCAGCGACCTGCTTCAGACAACCACTACCAAACTGAACACCTTTAAGTTCCTCGACAACTCATCGACGAACTACTATTGGCCTCAGTACGACAACAATACCAACTGGAAGGAGTATGTCTACCGCAACGCCTTCACCCAAAACTATAGCATCAATATCGAGGGTGGTGACGACATTGCCGACTATAACCTCTCACTGGGATATATCGACCAGCAATCGACACTGGAAATGAATAAGATGTCGCGTATCAATATACGCTTCAACTCCGACATCCACATCACCCAGCAACTCGATGTACGCTTTGACGCTTCGTTTGCCAACCAGACACGAAACCTGCGTAACGACGGAGCACCTGAAAACTACTCCGAGGGCACGCCCACATCGACGGCATTCCTCGGTTATGCCAAGAGTCCGATGATCAGTCCTTGGACCTTTGTTTCCGGAAAGATAAGCAACGGTTATATTGACGTAAGCGACGAGAACTATCTCGATGAGGCATTGTCGGACTACAGCAACTATAACTACAAGTTGGCCAACCCGTTGGCCATCAACGAATATGGTGATGCCGAGAACAAGAACCGTTTCGAGAACTCGATGATCAACCTCAGTGTGACGCCCGCTTACCAATTCAATCCGCATCTGCGCCTGTCCGAGCATTTCAGCTACAATCTGGTGAATACCAACGAGAAGTTTTACATTCCTCATAATGGTGTGCCTACCTACTATGTATCGGCGGTCAACGCTTACTGCGAGAACGAGGTGCGTTCCTTGGCTGCCAAGCAGAACTCCGTAATGAGTGACACCCGTCTGACATGGAACAACCGTTACGATGCTCACAACATTGCCTTCTTCGGAGGCGTACGTTTCAATTGGGAGGACTATACACAGAACTCCCAACTAGGTTATAACACCACAAGCGACAAGATGCCCGCCATCAGCAGTTCGCTCGACAATGCCAAGCCTGCAGGTTATTCCAACACATGGAAAAACATTGCATGGTATGCCCAAGCTCAGTACGACTATCTGCAGCGATACTACTTGCAGTTAAATGCAGCCCTCGAGACATCGTCACGCTTTGGTCGTGATGCCGACCACTCCATGAAACTTTTCAGCGTACCTTGGGGATTCTTCCATGGTGCGCAGGCTGCCTGGGTCATCACCAACGAGCCATGGTTTTCCGGTGTTAAAGGCATAGACTATCTGCGCCTGTCGGCAGGCTACGACGTAGGTGGCAACGACGATATCGACTACAATGCGGCACGCAGTTACTTTGCTTTGCACAACTTCCTTGAGGATGTGTCAGGACTGTCGTTTGAGAACATTGGTAACACCCACCTGCAGTGGGAGACAACGACACGCCTGAATCTCTCGCTCGAAGGTAATTTCCTGGGCAATCGTCTGAACGTACGTGCCAACTATTTCACCAGCAAGACCAAGAATCTGCTCATGTACCAATCTCTGAGTTATGTCACAGGACTGAAGTGCAACTGGTCGAACGATGGAGCCCTGAAGAACCTCGGCTTTGACGTCGCTGTGACCGGCAAGATTCTTGCACTTAAGGATTTCCAGTGGGAATTGGGTGCAAGTATAGGCCATTATAAGACCGAAGTGACAGCGTTGCCCGCTGGTCAGCAGTATGTAGACAACAATGTCTATGGTGCCACCGTACGCACCATGATTGGTCAGGCAGCCAACCTGTTCTACGGCTACAAGACACAGGGCGTCTTTGCCACTTCCGAGGATGCAGCTCAGACAGGACTCTGGCAGTTGGCTTCTGACGGCGTCACCCGTCAAGAATTCAAAGCTGGCGACATGCGCTTTGAAGATTTCGACGGCGACCATCAGATAACCGATGCCGACCGGCAGATCATCGGCGACCCCAACCCCGATATCTATGGTAACATCTTCACCTCGATGGCGTGGAAACACCTTAGGCTGGATGTCAACTTCAACTACTCGTTGGGCAACGATGTCTATAACTATATGCGTCAGCAGATGGAGAGCGGTTCTCGCTTTATGAACCAGACTACGGCCATGACACGTCGCTGGCAGAACGAAGGTCAGGTGACCGACATCCCCCGTGCCACTTTCCAGGATCCTATGGGTAATGCCCGTTTCAGTGACCGTTGGATTGAGGACGGTTCCTATCTGCGCCTGAAGACCATCACACTTAGCTACACCCTGCCTCTGAACACGACCTTCCTCCAGGGCTTGCAGTTCTGGGTACAGGCCAACAACCTCTTTACCGTCACCAAGTATCTGGGCACCGACCCCGAGAGTGCCATGACTTCGAGCATCCTCGGCCAGGGCATCGACCTGGGCCGTCTGCCCCAAAGCCGATCGTTGGTAGCAGGAATTAAGATTAACCTCTAATAGAGAATTGAAGAATTGAAAAATTGAAGTAATTATGAAAATGAAGAAATTCAATACAATAACGATGATAAGTTGTTGGTTACTGATGCTTGGGTCCAGCGCGTGCAGCAGTTTCCTCTACGATGATTCCGACACCGTGATTTATGCCGACGACGAGCACCTTGACAGTGATGCCGACACCCTATGGTCGGTGACAGGCATCATGAATAAGATGCAGGCCCTGGCCGACCGCACCATCCTGTTGGGCGAGTTGCGTGGCGACCTGGTAAGTCTTAGCGACTATGCTACGTCGGACCTGCGCGAGATTGCCGCCTTCGATGTCAGCAGTGGCAATCAGTATAATTCGCCCGACGACTATTATGCCGTGATCAACAACTGCAACTACTTCATCGCCCATGCCGACACGGCCCTGCTTAACAACCGCAACGAGCGCATCTTCATGAAAGAGTATGCCGCCGTGAAAGCCTTCCGGGCATGGACCTATCTGCAGTTGGTGTTGAACTACGGCACCGTACCGTTCATCACCGAGCCCATAGCCAGCAAGGAACAGTCGGAACAGCAATTCCCGCAGTATGGCATTGACGACGTGTGCCGTTATTTCATCAACGACATAGCCCCCTATGCTGACATCGAGCGACCCGGTTACGGTACCATCCGCAACACCGACTCGAACCTGTTCTATTTCCCCATCTATGTATTGTTGGGCGACCTGAACCTGTGGGCAGGCAACTACCGCGAAGCTGCCGAAAACTACTACAGATACATCACCCTGCGCAACGGGCGCAACTCGGCCTATCCCATCACGAAGGCCTGTGCACGCTTCAGTGCTAACGACAGTCGTTGGATAAGCGTCAACGACACCTGGACATCGGCATCGTTCTCCTCGCTGGGTGAAACCAGTGCTGCCTCGTCGGAGCTCATCACCATGATTCCTGGCGACTCCATCCCCTCGGAGGGAAACTACAGTCAGTTGCGCAACCTGTTTAACACCACGACGGCCAACGACTACCACGAGACCATCAATCCCTCGCAGGCACTCGTCAACCTCTCGGCAGCGCAGCGCTACTGTCACTACACCTCAGGTGGCGACTATGTCTATTCGCCCTCAGGACTCGACGACTACCTCTCTGGCGACCTGCGCCTGCATGCGGCTTATACGAAGCAGATGCAGCCCTACACCGTAGACGGTAAGAGCCACGCCTACGAAGTGAGCAACAGGAAATACCAGACGCGCAACGTACACCTCTACCGCCGCACGATGGTGTATCTGCGAATGGCTGAGGCACTGTGCCGTGCCGGTTTCCCACGCTTCGCCTTCCTGATCCTGAAGCGTGGTGTAAACAACTATGTGATTGAAGACGAGGTGTTGCCCTACTATCCCAACGATCAGGCATGGCTGTCGCAATTCGACTTCCCCGTGAATCTCTACGTGCTCGAAACCACAGCAGGTGCCAACAATGAGAACACCATCGGCATCCATTCGCATGGCTCGGGCTATAGTGCTGCCGACACTACCTACGTGATGCCCGACGACGCCACATTGGCCGATGGTGCACGTCTGAACTACCAGATAGAGAAGGTGGAAGACATGATCATGGACGAGGAAGCCCTTGAGTTTGCCTTTGAAGGGCACCGCTTCTACGACCTGATGCGCATAGCCCTGCGCCGTGGCGACCCGGCCTATCTTGCTGATCGTGTGGCACGTCGCACGGGCACTGTTGATGCCGTTCTTCAGCAGCAGCTAGCTAACAAGGATTCCTGGTATCTGAAACTGCCATAAAACCATATTTCTGCCATGCTCAGATCACGACTGCTGACACTACTGATAACCCTCCTACTGGCCCTGGTCACTAAGGCTCAACAGGGGTACGACATGCACTATACTGTAGGTTTTGACACGACGGCACACTACCTGCTGGTGCAACTCGACTACCGTTGCGAAGCCAACGGACAACCCGTTCCACTGACGCTGAACATGCCCAGGTGGACACCCGGCTATTATGAGATGCTCGACTTTGCCAAGCACCTGACCGACTTTCAGGTTTATGACAGCAAGGGCGAGCGGCAAGCGTGGAACAAGCTTGGCATGAACCGCTGGCAGCTCACTGTGCCCGCCGATGGTCATGTCCGTATAATCTATCGTGTGTATGCCAACGAGCGCGACGTTGCGTCGAGCCGTGTTGAGAGCGGCATTGCCTTTGTGGCCCCTGCTGGCGTTTTCATGCATGTCGATGGCGACCTCAACCACCCCGTCACCGTCACCTACCATCATCCCGCAGTCTGGAAAACCATTTCTACCGGACTATTGCCCCATGGTGACGACCCAGACACCTTTACAGCACCCGACTTCGACGTGCTCTACGACTCGCCGCTACTGTTGGGCAATTACTACACCCGGCACTTCATTCACGAAGGACATCCCTACCAGTTGGCCATAGAAACGCCAGAGGGTATTGAGGAATGTGGTTTCGAGGGTGATTTCCGGCGTATCATCAGCGCCACCACACAACTGATGGGTGACGTTCCCTACGACAACTACTGTCTTATACACATGGGACAAGGTGGCGGTGGATTGGAACACCTCAATTCGCAGGCGTGCTACACCGACGGCACCTACCGTTTCCCGTCGCGACGCTCTCACGTGAAGTTCCTGGCTTTCGTAGCCCACGAATACTTCCACCTGTATAACGTGAAGTGTATCCGCCCCACCGAACTGTGGCCCTACGACTACAACCGTGAGGCCGTCACACCTATGCTATGGGTCAGCGAGGGACTGACGTGCTATTACGAGTTCCGTCTGCTGCGCTATGCCGGCATCACAACACCCGACGAGTCACTCCAGTTGCTCTCTACTTATTTTGGCATGTATGCGCCCTATGAAGGTCAGTATCACATGAGTCTCCGCCAGAGCAGCTACGACATATGGCTCAACTTCATGAATCAAGACGACAACGAGCGCGATGTCCGTGTGAACTACTATTTCAAAGGTCCTGTCATCGGACTGCTGCTCGATATTGACATCCGTCGTAAGACGTCGCAGCAACGCTCTCTCGATGACCTCATGCGACTGCTCTACCAACGCTACTACAAAGAGTTGCAGCGTGGCTTCTCGGAAGAAGAGTTCTGGACTGCTGCCCAGGAGATTGCGGGTGGCCCACTCACGGAATTGCGCCGTTTGACAGACACGACAACCCCCATCGACTATGACGTCTGGCTCAACGATGCCGGACTCTATGTAGACAATACGACATGGACTTTTCGTTTCATCGACAATCCCACGCCACAGCAAACGCTGTTCCTGGAAGCGATGCAGATGAAATAAGACAAGAATTCAAAACGAAGAGAATGAAACAGATACGACTGCTGATAGCCCTTGTGCTGACAACACTACAATTGCCTGCCCAGGGAGGTGGTGACCTCACCTTCCGTACCATCAATATGGACGACGGATTGTCATCAAACACTGTGCGTAATATCCTACAAGACAAGTATGGTTTTATGTGGTTTGGCACCGACAATGGTCTGTGCCACTATGATGGCATCCGGGTCACCACGTTCCCCATCACACAATTGGGATCAGACCAGTACATCTCGGCACTCTTCGAACATGATGGCTACATCTATGCCGGTACAGTCAAGGGTGTCTATCGTCTCAACCTTAGCAGCATGTTCATCGAACAGTTGCCCCTCGACATCAGCACCACAGTAGGCCACCTCACAATCGATCATGAGAATCAGTTGTGGGTTTCCTCCATGGAGCAGGGCATCGTCTGCTACAACCTCACCACGAAGGCTGTCAGACATTACGATGTCAAGGGCGTTACACAGGTACTCGTCGATCATGACAACCAGATATGGGCCGTCAGTAACCATTCCTCTGCCATCAGCCGTCTCAATCGTCTGCACAACCGCTTCGAGCCAATAGCTAACTCCGGTCAGTATCGTGCATTCTGCATGTTACAGACTCACGACGGACGCATGTGGCTCGGCTCTTGGGAACAGGGACTTCTCGAATTCCACAGCGATGGCACTGTGACCCCGACCACACCATCGGGTTCTCAGCCCCCAGCTCACCACATCTATACGCTTTACTCTTCGGGCAATGTCATCTATGTGGGCTGCGATGAGGGACTGCTCACCTATAATCCTCAGACAGGCCAGTGGCATCACCAACTGGCGCAGAACAACATGGCTAACCGGTTTGTATACTCTGTTACGACCGATCATGAGGGTGGCCTGTGGTTCGGAACGTTCTATGGCGGCGTTACCTATCTGTCGGCCGCCAACCAACTCTTCAAGCATATTGACACCTCCAACAACCATACCGGTAACATTGTTTCGTGCTTCTGCGAGGACCACCAGGGATACATATGGATAGGTAGTGACGATGGCGGACTGTCGTGCTACGTACCACAGCAGAATCGTCTCACATCCTACCCTCACAGTGATGATCTGTCACATCTCAACGTCCACGCCCTGACCTTGCGTGACAAGGAACTGTGGATAGGTACTTATTCCCGTGGACTATACGTCCTCAACCTTATGTCGGGCGGCCTGCGTAATTACACCTACGCTTCCAACAACAAAGGTCTCGACGACTATAGCGTCTATGCCCTGCTCCGTGACTCAAAGAACACATTGTGGATAGGCACCATGAGGGGCCTCAACCGTTATAATGCTGCTGACGACACATTCGAACACATCTTGAATGCTGAAGCGTTGGTCATCGACATCACCGAGGACAAGCAGCACCGCATCTGGATAGCCACGCATGGCGCTGGTGTATGGATGTACGACCCCTCCACTGGCAAGCATCAGCAATACCGGCGCACCAATAGCGACAGCAACCCAACGCTCAACGACCATGTCAACGCTCTCCATATCGATGAGAGCGGACGCCTGTGGCTCGCCACAGCCACCGGTCTCTGTACGCTTGATTCCAACGGCAAGGGCCACATTACCCCTGTTACACTTAACGTACCAAACCAGAACATCAAGGGCATCATCGAAAACAACGGTGTGCTGTGGCTCACCACCGAGCGCGGACTGGTGCGCTATGAGCCCCAGCAGGGGAGCAATAGTGCTCAGCGTTTTACGCGCAGCGATGGTCTCACTAGTGAATTCTTCCAGCCCGCTGCCACGCTGATGGCGAGTGATGGGCGTGTCTATTTGGGCACCACCAACGGCATCAATATGTACTACCCTTACGAGGTCAAAGCCAATAGCAACATGCCGCCCGTCTATATCACTGGCATCCGCTTCTTTAACCAGCAGCAGTCTATGGGCACCAATACACCCCTCAGCATCCCTGCCACACACGGCATCGTGCTCACCTATGACGAAGCACGCATGATTAATCTTTTCTTCGCCTCGCTTAGCTACTGCTCGTCAGCCGACAACCAGTACGAATACATGATGGAAGGTTTCGACAAAGGGTGGAACATAACCTCTGGCGCCAACCCACAGGCCACGTATACCAATCTGTCGGCAGGCACCTATACTTTCCGTGTCCGTGCCACCAACAATCACGGTGTGTGGTCGTCTAATGAGGCCACACTGACCATCACTGTGCAACCTCCATTCTGGTGGAGCTGGTGGGCCCGCATCTTCTATCTCCTTTTAATCGTGGGTGCCGTCTGGTATTATGTTTTCTTCCGCCTCAGGCGTGCCGAGCAAAAGCACCAACAGCAGCTCCAGCATCTGCAGCAGCAGAAAGAGAAAGAAATCCGTGAGGCACGCCTCAACTTTTTCACTATGGTAGCCCACGAAGTCCGTACTCCGGTGTCGCTCATCATCGGTCCTTTGGAGAAACTGAAGAAAGAATACTCCCCCCAGCAACTCGATGTCATCGACCGCAATGCCCACCGCCTCCTCGAACTCGTCAACCAACTGCTCGACTTCCGTAAGGTTGAACAGCAGAGTCTCGTCATGCATTTTGCACCGCAAAACATCCACGACCTCATGAGAGCCGTCAGCGAGCGCTTTGCACCTACATTCGAACAAAAAGGCATCCACTTCACTGTTGACTATCCCGACAGTCGTTTTACGGCAATTGTGGACAACGAAGCCCTTACTAAGGTCGTTAGCAATCTGCTCACAAATGCAAACAAATACACTAAGGACGCTGTAAGCCTCGCTTGCCTTGTCGAACCCGACGAACAGCATTTCCGTATTAGCGTTACCGACAATGGTGTAGGCATCCGTGCTGAGGATACCGAGCGCATCTTCGAGCCCTTCTTTCAGTCCGAGGGCAACAAGCCCGGCACAGGCATCGGCCTTAACATTGTTAAGAATATCGTTGACCAACATCATGGTACCATTAACGTCAACTCACAGTTGGGCTATGGTTCTACGTTTATCGTCACTCTGCCTGTCAGTCAGGAAGAGGAGTCACCCCTTTCCCATCCACACCCCATTCTTAACCGCTCGGAGGCCGCAACTGCCGATAGCCACTACGATGACCCATCTGCCGCCAAAGTCCAGGGTAAGAGTGGCAGCACCTCGACCATGCTCATAGTCGAGGACAATAAAGACATGTCCGACTTCCTGGCTAACATATTTTCCGACCAGTATACCATCTATGTCGCCAGCGACGGCATCGAAGCTCTAGACCAGCTTACCAGGCACCAAATCGATATCATCATCAGCGATTGGATGATGCCACGTATGGATGGGGCCGCCCTCTGTCGTCGTGTGCGCAGCCATCGCAACACCAGTCATATTCCCTTCATCATGCTCACCGCTAAGACCGATGACGACTCCAAGGTTGAGGGACTCGACGTCGGAGCTGACATCTATGTCGAGAAACCCTTCTCTGTAGCATATCTCGAGGCCTGCCTGCGCAACATCCTTGTCATGCGTCGACGACTCATAGAGCGTTTCTCCACCCAGCCTCTCGAGCCGATCGCTCCCCTAGCCAGCAACGATACCGACAGCCAGTTCCTTGAACAGATGCGCAAGATTATAGATGAGCATATTGCTGATTCCGATCTCAACGTCAATTTCCTTGCCGAACAGCTGAATATCAGTCGTAGCGGACTCTTCGCCAAGATCAAGACACTGGCCGATATCACTCCCAACGAGATGATACAAGTCATGCGTCTCAAACGTGCTGCCATCCTCCTGCGCAAGGACCAGTACACCATTAGCGAAATCTGTTATATGGTAGGTTTTTCCAATCCTTCCTATTTCTCGAAATGCTTCCAAAAACAATTTGGCATCCGCCCTGTCGACTATATGAAATCAAAAAGAGACTGATACAAATACGAACTATTATGGGAAATAAGAATCCCCAAATACAAAGAAATTGAGCCCTCAACTTTTTATATTCTTCACTCAAATTTGCTTTGGTGGGGAAAATGTGGGGAAAATCTCAGGGCTCAGTAGTAGGATTTTAGAAAATAAAAAGTGCTGTAAGTTATTGTCTTACAGCACCTTGCCTTTTGAGAAACCAGCGTCTTGATTGAGCCTGAACGTGGTACTTTCGTACCCAGAGCCGGGGTCGAACCGGCACGGGTTGCCCCACTGGTGTTTGAGACCAGCGCGTCTACCGATTCCGCCATCTGGGCGTAGCACTTAATCTCGAAAAGCGCTGCAAAGGTACTACAAAAATCTGAAACCACAAAGATTTATGGTAAAAAAATTAAAAATACTTGTTTATTTCAATAATAATGTGTACCTTCGCACCATCATACAGAAACTATAGATATTCTTGAAAAGAAATGGAAAATAGCCAGAATTATTGCGTGATTCTCGCCGGAGGTCGCGGTAGAAGGTTGTGGCCCTCAAGCAGGGAGGCCTGTCCTAAGCAGTTCATCGACTTCTTCGGAACAGGCAGGACCCAGCTTCAGGCTACTTACGACCGTGTGATCAAGTTGCTGCCGAAGGAGAATATATATATATGTACTTGTAAAGAATACTTGGATATAGCGAGACAGCAGTTGCCAGAGGTGCCTGAACGGAATGTGATGGTAGAACCCATCCACCGTAATACGGCTCCCACTGTAGCGTGGGCTGCGATGCGTATCCATAAGAAGAATCCTGAGGCTAACGTCCTGGTGCTGCCCTCTGACCAGATGGTGCTCAACGAGAGCAGTTTCCTGCGGAATGTGGAGATAGGTTTTAACTACGTCTCTGAGAACGATGTGTTGTTGGTGATGGGTGTGAAGCCCACACGACCAGAGCCTGGCTATGGTTATATCCAGCTGGGCGATCTGAGTTGCAAGCCTGACGTCTACGCCGTGAAGT
This sequence comes from Prevotella sp., assembly GCA_016283605.1. GTDB lineage: Bacteria > Bacteroidota > Bacteroidia > Bacteroidales > Bacteroidaceae > Prevotella. The sequence continues at coordinate 4,856 of JAEENF010000241.1, read as the reverse complement.
CGTTTACGGAGAAACCCGAGCGTGAGTTTGCCACGATGTTCATGCAGAGTGGTGAGTTTTATTGGAACACCGGTATCTTCCAGGCCAATGTAAGATACTTGCTCCAGTCGTTTGAGGGCATTTTCCCAGAAGTACTCCGGACTTTAAGATATAAGAAAATTGAATATACCTACGAGGAAGAGATGGCTTTTGTCACAGAGAACTATCCCCGCTATCCGAATATCTCCCTCGACTATGCCATCTTGGAGCAGGGCAAGAATGTCTTTGTGATGAAGTGCGACTTTGGCTGGGCAGATCTTGGAACCTGGCATGCCGTCTACGAGTCGATGAGTAAGGTGGAAGGCGATAATGTCATCATCGATTCGGATGTGATGATGGAGGATTGTAACAACAACGTCATCAAGTTGCCGAAGGGTAAGGTAGGTGTCTTCAATGGTCTTGAGGGTTATATTGTGGCAGATCAGGGTAATGTCCTGATGATCTGTAAGAAGGGCGACGACTCCTCGTTGGTGCGTAAGTACGTGAATGAGGTACGTCTCAAATATGGTGATGAGTTTGTCTGATTAGACAAACTCATCACGGATTTTCTTGGCGATTTCCTGGAATTCCTCTTCCGTGAGTTTGAGTTTCTCACGACGGAAGTCCACATCTCCTTCCGACTGCATCGGAATGAGGTGGATATGGGCGTGGGGTACTTCGAGGCCGAGCACCACCTCTGCCACTTTCTTACAAGGGAAAGCCTTGCCGATGGCCTTGGCCACCTTCTTGGCAAACACCTGGAACTCTGCGATCTCGTCATCTTCCATATCGAAGATATAGTCTACTTCGCGGCGAGGAATCACGAGGGTGTGACCCTTTACCAGCGGATTGATGTCGAGGAAAGCGTAGAACTTCTCGTTCTCTGCGCACTTGTAGCTGGGAATCTCACCAGCAGCAATCTTACTGAATATATCCATAACTATTCACTATCCTACGGTTATCTTGTCGATACGGAGTTTGATGGTGCCGCGGGGGATGCGTACTTCCACCTCGTCACCCACCTTGTGGTTCAACAGGCCCTGGGCGATAGGGGTCTTGATAGAGATCTTGCCTTCGCGGAGGTTGGCCTCGCTCTCACTGACGATGGTATAGGTCATCTTGGCCTTGTTCGTCAGGTTGGTCATCTCTACCTTCGACAGGATCTGTACAGCATCCGTACTCAGACGGCTGGTGTCTACCACCTTCGCCTCCGAGATGGTCAGCTTCAGCTGGTTGATCTTATCCTCGAGATGTGCCTGTGCCTCCTTGGCGGCATCATATTCGGAGTTCTCACTCAGGTCACCCTTCTCTCTGGCTTCAGCGATGGCTGCAGAGGCTTTAGGGCGCTCAATGCTTTCTAAGCGTTTCAGTTCGGCTATCAGTTTGTCGTAGCCTTCTTGTGACATATATGCCATAATATCTTCTTTTTTAGTAATTAATTATTCAATACTCTGGACGGACAAAAAACAAAAGAATCCCGACCTTCATCATGTCGGAATCCTCGATGTTATCATGTCTTTATCCTTACTAATCCGTGTGCAAAGATAGGCATTATTTTCGAACTGGACAAATTTTATCGTATAAAAAATGCAAAACGACAAAAAATACGGTCGCCGAGATCCACCCTGCGATGACATCGATGGCATAGTGTGCCTGGATATAGACGGTGGCAAAGCACATCAGCACGTAGAAGGGCATCATACCCCAGAAGAGCGGTTTGCATCTTGCCTTCCACGCCAGGAACATCAAGATGGTGGTGATGCCCACATGACTGCTGGGGAAGGCGGCTGTAGGACGTTCACCGGCATCGTGGGCACTCTCCACCAGGGCGTAGAAGAATCCGTCGCTCCATCCTGGCGTGGTCACTCGTTCCATGTGGGTGGAGAAGTAGTTGCTGACGTTGGGGAACACCCCGTTGGCGATATTCTCTATGTCTGCTGCCAGATAGTAGTACTGCGGACCAGTGACAGGCAGGAAGATAAAGATGACGTAATAGATGAAGAACGCCGTGAGGATGATGAACTCCGCACGCAGGAACTCCTCATATCTCCTGAAGAAGTAGAACAGCGTGATGACGGCTATCAGGGGGAAATACGAGGCGTAGCCCAGATGCATGAGCTCGCTGAAGACAGGATGTGTATAGGCCTGTGAGAACAGCAGGGCAGGCTGACACCCGAAGAACTGCTGCTCGTAACCTGCGAAGAGATGGTCGAGGTTGGGGAAGTGACGGTTGAACTCGTAGGTCTCAGGATACCACCACGACAGGAGGACCAGCTGCAGACCGATGCGACAGAACAGCGTAAAACGGCAGGGTATCATCCGATAGACGAGCCAGAGGGCGAGGGTCATCATCACGATGCGGAATCGTCCCCAGATGATGGGGTCGAGATTGTAGATCTTCGTACTCATGAAGAGACCCAACATCAATGTCAGCAGCGTATAGCCCATGATGACCCACTCCACTGCCAACAACCCCTTGTGCGGCTTCTTCTCAATCTTGAATATATCCTTAAATATTTTCAATTTTCAATGTTCAATCTTCAATGTTCAATCTTCAATGTCCAATGTTACAGCCATCCGTGTTCCTTGTACCATTGGATAGTTTCCTTCACACCCTGTTCCAACTTCACCGTAGGCTGATACCCCAGTTCATCGATGGCAGGCTGGATGTCGCAGCGCCAGTTGCGCTGTTTCAGGATGTTATACTTGTCATTATTCAGGGCCGTCACCTTGCCCGTCATCCTTCCGATATACTCACCGAAGAAGGTGACGATCCGCAGCACCCATACCGGAGCCGTGATCCGTATCCACCAGGGACGACCCAGTTCCTCGTGGATGAGGTCGCTGAAGGTCGTGCTCTGATACACCTCACCGTCAGAGAGGAAGTACTGACGCCCGTTCTCACCTTTGTCGAGGGCGAGGAACACAGCCTGCACGACGTCCTTCACGTAGACGAAGGTGATGTCCTGACGCTTGTAGCCTACGGCGAAGTCGCTGTGGCCCTTGATGCTCTTGGCCATGATGAAGTAATCCTTCTCACGAGGCCCGTAGACGCCTGTAGGCCTTAATATAATATAAGGTAGGGTAGTGGTGGCGAGGAATTGCTCTGCCTCCAGCTTGCTGCGCCCATACTCCGTATTCGGTTGCGGTGTGTCGCTCTCACGGATCTCTTCGTAGGGCTCTTGCTCCTTGATGGCACCGAAGATGCTAAGGCTGCTCACGAAGACAAAACGCTTCAACGGCATCTTTACTTCGAGGAGAGCTTCTGCCAGATTCTTCGTGCCCTCGGTATTGATACGGTGGAAGTCCGCCTTGTTCAGACACTTCGTCACTCCTGCGGCATGCACCACGTAGTCGAAGTCCATACCTCGCAGTTGTTCCACGAGCTGTGCCTTCGACGAGAGGTTCAGTTCGATAAAGTGTATGCGCTCATCCTTGAGCCATTCCCTCGAACTGCTCTTACGCACCGCTGCCCATGTCTCGAAGCCACGCTTGAGTGCCTCTTCCACGATAAATGAGCCGATAAACCCGCTCGCTCCAGTGATTAAAATCTTCATCTGACACGAAATTTGGTGCAAAGGTACTATTTTTTTACGACAACTTGGACAACTTGGACAACTTTTTCTTTTCGACCTTGATTGAATGTTGTTATAGTTGTCTTAGTTGTCGTTAAAAAAAAACATTGATTTGTCTTTTATTTCAAAAATAAATTGTATCTTTGCGGCAAAGAACTAAAATATAAGTCTATGGGAAAGAAAAAAGGTGGAAAAAGACTGGGTAAGAAGCAGGTCAGCGAACTGTTGCAGAACCTGTTCCAGCATCATCCGAACGAAACGTTCACGTTCAAGCAGATTTTCAAGGCACTGAAACTCGACACCCATCCGTTGAAGATGCTCGCCATCGACACGATGGAAGAGATGGCGTGGGATGACTTCCTCTCGAAAGTCAGCGACAACGCCTACCGTCTGAATATGAAGACGCAGGTGCAGGAAGGCACCTTCCGTCGTAAGGCCTCAGGTCGTAACTCGTTCCTGCCCGATGACGGTGGAACGCCTGTTTTTGTGGCTGAGCGAAACTCGATGTCGGCGATGGACGGCGACAAGGTGAAGGTCTCGTATATGGCCCGTCGTGATAAGCATATCAAGGAGGCGATGGTGATTGAGATTGTGCGTCGTGCCCACGACCAGATTGTCGGAAAACTCCGTGTCGAAAAGGACTGGGCTTTCCTGATTCCGCAGGACTCCACCTTCGTCCATGATATCATCATCCCCAAACGTAAACTGAAGGGCGGAAAGACCGACGATAAGGCTGTCGTGAAGGTCGTACAATGGCCTGATGCCGAGCATAAGAACATTATCGGCTCTGTGGTGGATATCCTGGGTAAGACGGGTGAGAACAATGCCGAGATGCATGCCATCCTCGCGCAGTACAACCTACCTTATAAGTATCCGAAGAATGTGGAGGATGCAGCTGAGAAGATCGACGCCGCCATCACCGAACAGGAGATTGCCCGTCGTGAGGACTTCCGTGATGTCTTCACCTGCACCATCGACCCCAAGGATGCCAAGGACTTCGATGATGCCCTTTCCATCCGCAAGCTGGATAGCGGCCTTTGGGAGGTGGGCGTGCATATCGCCGATGTCTCGCACTATGTGAAGGAAGGCTCTACCATCGACAAGGAGGCCTACAACCGTGCCACGAGCATCTATCTCGTCGACCGCACCATCCCCATGCTCCCTGAGCGCCTCTGTAACTTCATCTGCTCGCTGCGTCCCGATGAGGAAAAGCTCTGTTACAGCGTCATCTTCCAACTCGATGCTGAGGCCAATGTCAAGAAG
>JAEENF010000240.1 GCA_016283605.1 Prevotella sp. | reverse complement strand
ATATGTGGCATGTCGCTGTACTTACCAAGCCAGTAATAGCTGTCAGGGCTGACCTCATTGTGGTTTGCATCAAAGACACGTCCAGTCGGCTTCGGGCGATGGGTCTTCGGCTCTTCGGTCATCTCTGCCTCCAAGGGCTTGTTGGTTTTCTTGTCATACGGCACCTTGCGGTAATTGCAGAAGAAGAAAATACAAGCGGCAAGGAAGTTCACGGCTGAAGTCTGGAAGAACTGGTCTGAACCGCCACCACCTTCTTTCTTACCCTTCTGGAGTGATTCAAGCAAGGTCTCTGCCGTCTCACTGGCAGCAGCAAGGTTGGGAATGTACTTCAGCTGGATAGGATTGACACGTCTGCTATATTCCACATCCACGAAGTTGATAATGTTGAACTTGCAACCCTTGGGTACTTTGCCAGCAGCGAGGTTCTTGCGGTAGTGATAGTAGAGCTTGGTGGCCAGTGTCGGAAACTTGTAGTCATACACTACCATAGCAAAGCCCTTGGCACTGTGCTGTCGGATGAAAGGCTCAATGATGGAGAAGGTCTTACCAGAGCCAGGAGTGCCGACCACCCAGGTACCTCGGAAGGGATTGACGATGTTCACCCAGCCTTTGCGGAACTTCGACTTGTAGTAGTAGCGCATGGGGATATTCACGCTATACTTGTTCTCAATCAGTTCCTCACATTGCTGGAAGGACTCGTTCTCGAAGTTGAAGCGGTCTTTGAGCAGCCCTTCCTTCAGAAACTTACTGATGTTGTCGAGGGCAACATGGATGAGTATCGTTCCAAGGATGGAGGCTGCCATATAGAGCCATATATTGAGGGCTATCGTGTAGAAGCGCGTGTTCATACGGGTCTTGAAGAGCCAGATGGAAACGAGCGTCACGAAAAAGCCACCTACCAAGGGATAGAGTACCTGATGACGGGCATCAAACTCGATGTGTTTCTTGTTGCGAGTACCAATACAGGTGACAAAGATACAGAGGATAGTGGTTAGTTTGCTCCATACGAGATTACCATCATGATAGATAAACCACCGCTTCATGCGGTCATGGACATCGCAGACGATGCCTCCCCAGTAGTCAAGCAGCTCTGGGTCTATGGCATACTCGAAAAACTCAACTACGAGAGAGACGTAGATGAGTGTTCGGAATATCTTATAGACGGTCTGAAGTTCTTTGGTTTCTTCCATTTCTGATTATCTCCTTACGATGATTTAATGGTATAATGTGATTATGGGGCGTATTTTGTGCGGCTCTGTCTTTGGCGTTTCCTGCATAGCTCCAGAAGCCAGGGAGAAGAGCCATGCCTTGGCAGACTCCTGTCCGCTGACCTCCGTGGAACTCCAGTACCAACATTCACTTGGCTCTGCCGGAATTGCGTCACCACCGCATTTGCTGATGTAGCTGTTGACGGCATTCCGGGAGGCATAAAGCAACTGGAGCTGGGCGACAGAGGGAATGTAGGCACTCTGACCATACTTCCACATGTCAAAGACGGAAGTGGCAGCAGATGAAACACCAGAGGCATACATGGCGTAGGTATTGCCATTGCCGTCAAAGGCTGCTGGATTGGCAGAGGTATTCTGCTTGACTCCAAGACTGTCGCTGAAAGCTGCCATTGGCACATCCCATAGATAGACAGCATAGCCTGTTCCTTCCGTCTTGCCATCCTGATTGACATGGAAGACAACACCGATGGGTGTCTTGCCCTTACTTTCTATATCGGCATAGCGGACTATTTCGCCGTCGGTACAGAGAATGTCACACGTCTTCATGGCCGTGTCGGGGAACTCAATATGCTCATCACATGAGGTCATTGTCACTGCAATGCCGACTGCGGCTAATGCAGCATGGATAAAATGCAATATCTTCATCTTGATTAGTGTTTGAGGGTTGGAATTTTGAAACCGATGACGATGCCTTCACGGAAGAGGTCTTCACGGTCTGGAACCATCAGGTCACACTTGGCTTGAACGTACAACACCCAACCTTTACGTAGGGCGAAATTATGCTCATAGCCGACATGAAAGCCACCAAGGAACTTGTCGGTGTTACTGCCGACACTGGCTCCGATGCGGACATTGCCATAATGGTTGCGCCCCCGTACAACACAGGGCTTATAGGCAGCACCCACGCCCCAAGTGCGGTAGTTCTTCCAGAAGGAATCCGGGCAGATATGCCCACAGGAGGCACATTCGTCCCATTTGAGGTAGCCATTGACAAAGTATTCCCACGCATTGTGGTACTTGGTCTCATGCTCCCATGACAGGGTGGCATCAAGTCCGTTCTCATAGAGGAGTCCAACGCCCAAGGTGATACGGTCACTGTGTGCCTGGGCAAAAGCAGAAGCGGACAGACATACTGCCGCTATCATTGACAAGAGTTTCTTCTTCATGGCTTATTCCTCCTTCAGCAATACAGAGTTGAACGAATCGGCATAGAGCACGTCCTCATAGTCGATATTGAGGGTGATGGCTCTGCCGCTAATCTGCTTCTCGGACAATTCGATGCTCAGCACCTTGTCATTCGGAAATGTCATCTTCTTCAGGACTATGACATTGCGATAGCCGTATTTGAACGTCTGGCTTTGGTCAAGGACGAATGCCGGAGTGAGTTCTATCATCTGGGCATTGGTGGCCTTCGACTGTTTCTTGTCAGAAAGCTTCACACGCAGCTCGTCGATGTCAAAGCGTATATTGGTTCGGTTCTCGATGGAGAAGTCTATGAAGAAGTATTCGCCAACACTGTAGATGTTGTTCAGGCGCATGGTCATCCGATGCTGCTTAGTGCTGACATTACGGATGCGGGCAGTCGAGTTCCAGATGCTACGGGCATACTTTGCCATGTCCTCAGTGGACATGCTGACGGAAGGATTGTTGTAGGCAATCTTCTCCTCCGGCAATATCTGCTTGTCGGTGACGGCCTCCTGAAGCCTGGTCGTATAGATGAGGGCATACTGGGCACGATAGCGTTCAGTAACGATGGTCACGATAGCGAGTACGTCACCATCTGCATGAACATCAGCACCTTCCTTGGGCTTCAGTCGAATGGTGTTGTTGATGGGCTGGTCGCCAACAACTTTGTCCGTACTGATGTCAACGAAACGGACGGGTTCAGAAGCCGTGATGACGGTTGTCACCTGTTCGTTGACCGTAAGCTGTTCCATCTCTTCATAGGTCTGCTGTGCCATGACAGGACTGGCAGACAGGGCACCCAACAGGAGTGCGCCAAGACTTTTGATTGTTCTCATACACATTGTAGTATTACTATTGTTACGTTATTTGTTCTTTGTCTCTTTGCCATTGATCAGATATACGAAGGTGCCGTATTTCAGCTTGGCAGAGTTCTTCTTGATGGACTTGCCAATGGCGTTACTGGTTTTCTGGACGATATTACTGATAGCCTGGTTGCCCCATTGGGTGAGAGCATTGCCTCCAGAGGTGTTTCCGCTCGTGAGTGTCGAAGTATTGCTCATGGCTCCAGACGCTACATCCTTGCTGGTCTCTCTGAAGCTGCTGCTCGGAACATAGAGCCCTTCCAGTCCGTCGGTATCATAGAGGGAAAGGTTGACTTTGATAAGCTCGTCATGAATCAGGATGCTCTTGACCGTTCCTTTGACTCGCTGTGAGCCGAAGCCACTCATCTGAGCATAGAGGTAAGTACCCTTGGGGACAACCACCTCATTGATTTCGATGTCATCGAGAAGACGGAGGCGCACCCGGCTTCCATCAACAGCCTTGACATTCTCGTCAATAATGGCTTTGATAAGGTTTGGCTCTTGGTCTGCGTTAGCAATAGTGTTGAAATAGTCTGATGTGGTCTTGACCTTCTTCACAACCTCCTGCGCTTCGTCATCGTCACTCACACCCTTGACCACACGCTCATTGACAGTAAGCTGTCCTTCTGCCTTAGTCGGCTGACTGGCCACAGAATCATTGTTTGCGTTGTCAGTTGCATTGGCAGAGGGGGACTGCATGGCTTGCTGTCCTTGAAGTCGGGCCTGAGCTAACACACGGTTGAGTTCGTCCATCGCCTCACGTTCGCGCTGCTGGCTGCGTGCCAGGCGGTCTTCTTCTGACAGGACGCTGCCACCTTCGACTTCCTGGCCTTTTTGTGCGCTTTCCTGTAGTTGTCTCTGTAGCTCAGCGAGTTTCTGGGCTTCTTCAGATTCAAGCTGTTCACGTTCTGTATCGCTGTACTTTGAATCATATTCTTCTTTTTCTTCATCGTTGTTTCTGTCTATGTTATTCAATGCTGTATAATCGTCGATACGACCGTATGATTTGAGCATACTCTCGTATTTGTTCCCGATACCATCTCCCTTCATCTTGGCATCAGGGAGGTCGGGGTTCAGGTACTCCGTCGTAGCCATGCTGGAGTCTGGAATCTCTGCCTTTTCTGTATGGAAAAGGTCGATGACGAAATACCCGACGAAGAGCAAAGGAACATAGATGATGAGAGGCAGCATATACTTAGGCTGCTTCCAGTTAATCTTCTTTAGTGTCTGAAAGTCCATTGTCTTGATTGTTTTTAGTTACACTTTCTTGAAAATCCTTGTTGATGCTGGGCGGCATACAATGTACTGAACTGACGGCTTTCTTGACCCGTCGATGGCGGTTCTTTATCAGCTCGTCCTGCTGCTCAACGGCACTCTTGCGTTCTCCGCTATGGCTCCATACAAGTCCCATGCGATACACATTCATGCTGAAACAGAGAATGACAAAGCCGAACACGATGGCAAGGAAGATTTTGGTGTGCTTGTTGGCGAAGTCCTGAACCATTGCGGCGAGCCTGTCCAGGCCACTCCATCTTGCGAACCTTCTTCCGGCATCGACATCCTTCTCATACCTCTCTTTGTACTGGGGATCGTCCTTATCAGGCATCTTTTCACCCATAATGAATTTCTTCCAACTTCCCATGGCTGTATGCGATTAGTATGAGTTCTTGGTTTTCTGCTCAATGTCCTTGTTCAGGAGAGTACGCCAGTTGGTGATGAGAAGGCCATGAGGGTTGTTCTCTGTCCTGGGAACACGTTTTAACTGTCCTGCGGTGACAAGCTGACGCATCAGAATACTCGTGCGTCGCTCAATGCGCTGACGGCCATAGTACGTAAACTCCATCTTGTCCTTGTCGAACTTGATGCTGTCACAGAAGATGCTGAACACGGCACTGGTGCCCATGATGTTGGAGTAGAAGCCCTTTTCCTTCAAGGTGTTGTACTGGGCAAGACCTGTCTCATCGACGAGGTACATGGCTTTCTCCGTGGTGTACTTGATGTACTTGTCATCAGGGGCAAGCGTAAAGAAGAACTGGTGGAACATTTCCACATGGCTCTTGGCTTCCACATCCAGCGTCTCTTCCATCGTGCTCCGATTCACGAGGATAGGCACGTTTCCGTCAAGGACATAGACCTTCTGGTGGGCATCATTGACCATTGTCCGGGCTGTCCAGATGCTGGAGATACTGATGATGATGCAGCCCGTCAGAAAGAGGGAACAGATAATCAGCACCAGCTTGATTTTGTTTTCGAGATTCTTTATAACCATTGTTCTGATATTTGATTTATGTTTTGATTCCAATCGTTTACAGCACTCTGCCAACCATTCCCTGAGCAGACATCTTGGCCTGTTGTGCCACGCCTTCACCGAAGTTTCGGGTAGAGAAAGCTGTCTCGCCTTCAGGTATCATCCATGCGGCAAGGTCAGGAACGAGGTTCAGGCACTTCATGGCAACAATGCTTGCAGCCATCAGATAACCAGCTGAGAAGAACGAGTTCTGAAGGTAAGCAGCCATCGTCTGCTCACTCTGGGTAATCGCCATCAGGTTTTCTGCCTGGATATTGAGTACCACGTCAAAGAGCAAGAGAACGTAGAAGCCGACAAAGAACAACATTGCGCCGTAGAAATGCACTGTCAGATAGCGAATGAGCCACTTTGCCCACGAGGATTCCCATTTGGGCAGGAGGCTAAAAGCCCATTGTATAGGCCCGAATATGGTCAGCATTCCAAGCAGTATTTGCTGGCAATAGATGGTTGACCACCATCCGATGCGGAAGACTATCAGGGCGATGAGCATGATAATCTTATCCAGACCTACGACGGCTCCCGTCGTCAGGGACGTGAACCATAGCTTGCTGGCATTCTCCTCCATGTTTGTGACTTCATCGACACCGGCTTGTTCCATTGTGCTCTCTATCAGATTGGGGTCTGACGTACCTGTGCGGGCTACGTCTGCCTTTGCCTGGAGGTCGGTGTACATGGTGTCACGGGTATAAATCAGTTCCTGGATCTCCTCAAACTTATCCTCTATGATGATGGACTCTGCTTCATAGAGGTCATGGGTATAGGAGCCAATACAGTTCGGGATATAGCTGAGGAAGTCGAGGAAGCACCAGCTGCTGCCACTACGTGTAATGCCTGTGTCTGCCGGTGGGTACCACCAACAGAGAATGACACTGATGACAAGTGGCTTGAACAGCTTCATGATGTCGAGCGGTTCATGCTTCACCATCATCTTGTATGCCATTCCTGCGGCAATAATGATGGAAAAGAGTGCGGCAAGTGCCATACTCATCTGCAATATCCACCAGAAGCTACCTTGCGAGCCAGTAAAGGTTGCGTCGCAAAGGAACTCGTTGGTCTGGAAAATCACATCATCAATCTCTTCTTCGAGGATATTGATGCCAAAGTCTGATAGTATGCTTGTATCTGGCATTGGGTTATACGTTCATTAGTTTGTAAATTATTTTTGCGTTTCTTTTAGGGATTCTCATCGATGACGATTGTCCCAGACTCAGTGCTTGAATCGTCCGTAGAAGAACCACCGCCGGACTGAGTTTTCCAACCAGCATTGCGCCATCTGCTGAAAGCTGACGAAGCATGTACACCGTTATGGTTGGGGCGACTGCCAGTAGCTTCGAGTAGTGCTTTGGTTCTGGTTCGGTGGCTTAGTTGTACGATGAACTTGACAAGGGTTTCGTTCTCCTTACAGATGTCTGCATAGATAGCCAAGTATTCTTTCTTTCGCTGAGCATTGGGCATATAGGCATCCTGCGTGGCTTTGATGGCACACTGGAACATTCCATAATAGTTCTCCCAACGCTCCTTATCCTTGAAGTTGCCACCGGCTCCAATGATGCGGTTGATATTGCCTTGGAAGTCATTCAGCTTGCTTGTGATCTTCGTGCCTTCTGCAAGCCAGGCAATATCAACCTGACGGTCGGCGACATTAAGGGCTTCGACTTCGGCTCTTTTCTCCAACGAGCCTTTAACGGAATCGGCATCCTCTACCTGCTGCCATCCAGAAACACCTGCCAAGGAACGGTAGGTGAGCTTGTTCTTGGAGGCTGCTGTTTTCTGGTAACTGCGATGGAATACATCATAGTAGAAGGCTGGTGTCAGACCACCGGCTCCAATCTCCTGAACGGTTATCTGATTCATCTTTGCAGCATCGTGATTGTAGGTGACATACGACTGCGCATCAACTTCAAGTATTAATGAAACGGAAATCATTATAACCGTTGAAAATAATTTAGTTACATTTTTCATATTCTGCTTTGTTTAAGTTAAACTTTAAGTATGCCTTTCATTATTCTCTGCCCAGATAGGTATTTCTTCTCCAACGCCCGAAAGCACCATCAACAATCTCCTTGATGCTCCTGGCACGATAGACTTGCGCCTTCCAGTAGCCTATTCGCACCTGGATATATTTCCAAGTCTCGAAGTAGGCTGCATTCAGGTGTTTCTTGATATTGTCAAGGCTTTGGTTGATGGAGTTCAGAACCAACAAAAGGTCGCTCGTCGAACAGGCAGCTGCACCTGTTGCGTACAACACGAGGTCACTGACCGACCTGTATAGATTATCTCCTTCATCGGCAATCTTTGCCAACGCTCGGACATTGATGGTGATGAGAAGCGTGTCGGTGGTAACGATGTTTCCTCTCGACAGGCATTTCTCATTAAAGTCATTCAACATCTTCTTGTAGTCGGACACTCGGTCACTGACAGTCTCGTAAGTGTTATAGACATTGAGACTGGTACGCAAAGACTGGTAGAGCACATCGATAATGTCGAAGGCTCGTGTGTATTTGTCCAGCTCCTTGTTGATGTTCTTGAAGTCGATGTTCGCATCACTGCTGTAGT
>JAEENF010000239.1 GCA_016283605.1 Prevotella sp. | reverse complement strand
CCCAGCGACGGAGGTATCAAGAGTGACTTCCGCGATGTGGAGACCACGATGAGAAACGGTGGTGGCGCTATCATGGCGATGGGAAGGGCCAGTGGGGAGCATCGTGTGGAGAAGGCTATTATGAATGCTCTCGACTCGCCGCTGCTCTACGGTAATGATATCGGCAAGGCCAAGCGCATACTATTTAATATCTACGCGAGCGACGAGCATCCAATCTTCGTGAGAGAACTGCAGGAGATCGATGACTTCTTTGACCAGCTGGATCCGAATATCGATGTCATTTGGGGAACGGCTACGGACGACTCGCTGGGTGAGGATGCGAAGGTGACCATCCTGGCGACGGGTATGGAGGATCATCTGGAAAAGGAGGTCCAGATGGATGTGCATAGTAATGAGGACGACTACTATGAGGAAATCATCAAGAAACTCTACAGACCTGTGGTTAAGCCTACGATGGCAGGTGCAATCCAGCAGGAACTGGAATTCGAGGTAGAACCAGCGCCAGAACCTGAACCTGCGGACCCAGAACCTGAGCCAGTTGAAGAGGAAATAGAAGAACCAACGATGTTGGATAAGTGGAAACAGTGGTTGAATAACCTGATCAAGGACGTCGCAGAATAACGTAGCGACGCGATGACCGCGCTTATCCGAGGGTGATGGTTTCGACCTCGACCTGTTCGTGGAGGAAGAGTTGTGCGGACTCCTTGAACTTATCGGGGTTTTCGGTGGTGAGATAGTGGACGTCGGCACCCTTGGAGCACTTGGCTTCCATCTGGGGGTGACGATCGAGATAGGACTTAAGGCTCTCAGCGACGTATTCGCCCTGAGGGATGACGCGCACACCTGCAGGGAGGTATTTCAGGATCTTCGGCATCAGCAACGGATAATGGGTGCAGCCGAGGATGATGGCATCGATGGCAGGATCGAGGCGCATAATCTGATCGATGCGCTTCTTCACGAAATAGTCGGCACCAGGAGAATCGGCCTCGTTGTATTCGACGAGGGGCACCCAGAAGGGACAGGCGACACCAGAGACCTGGATGTCAGGATACAGCTTTTTAATCTCGAGGTTATAGCTCTCGCTCTTGATGGTGCCCTCGGTGGCGAGGACGCCCACGTGACGGCTTTTAGTGAGGTCGCCGATGACTTCTGCTGTAGGACGGATGACACCCAATACTCGACGCTCTGGATCGATCTGTGGAATGTCGTTCTCCTGAATGGTGCGCAAGGCTTTTGCTGAGGCTGTGTTACAACCCAGAATGATGAGGTGGCAACCCATCTCGAAGAGCTTGATGACTGCCTGGCGCGTGAACTCATAGACCACATCGAAACTGCGTGGGCCGTAGGGGGCACGGGCATTGTCGCCCAGATAGAGGTAATCGTACTGGGGAAGCAGCTGACGGATACCGTGCAGGATGGTCAGTCCGCCGTAGCCGCTGTCGAAGATGCCGATAGGACCTGGGGCTTGGGTCATTTCGCGAGCGCTGCGATGACTAATTCGTTGATGTCTTCGCCCATCTCAGGATTGATGAAGGGACAGGCGTTGGAGTCGGTATTGACGACGAGAGCGAGACCGCGTTCGGCAGCAATCTTGGCGATGGCTTCAGAGAGTCGCACCTTCAGCGGCGCCATTGCCTCGGCTTCGGCTTTTGCAAGCTGCTGACGGCTCTCTTCCTTGAAGGCGATGTTTTTCTCCATCAGTTCCTGAAGCTCGGTCTGGCGCTTCTGCAGGATGGTCTTGGGAAACTCACGCTGACCTTCGAGGAACTCTTCGTACTTGCGGTTGAACTCCTCTTCGACGCGTTTGGTCTCGGCCTGATACTGCGCACGGAGATCGGCCATCTGTTTCTGAATGACAGCGTACTGCGGCATCGAGGTCAGAGCGGTCTCATAGCTGAGCCAACCAAAACGGATAGGTGCTTTTGCCTCTTCTTCTTGGGCAAAAGCAGTGAATAGTGAACAGTGAATAGCGAATAGTATTGCTACCATTCTTAATGCGATGATGGTCTTCTTATTCTTCATATCAATATCACTATTAACTATTAACTAATCACTATTCACTATTAACTATTCACTAATCTTACTTCAGTCCCAGTTTGGTCTTGACCTGAGCGGTGACATCGGAAGACAGCGTGGTGCTGATGTAAGGGATACCTGCGTTCATCTCCATGATATAGACATAGCCGCCCTCCTGACCAACGGTTTTGATGGCCTCGAGAACTTTGGTGGTGATAGCCTGCATCTTATCAGAAGAAGCCTTCTGAAGAGCCTGCTGGTTGTCCTGATAGCTCTGCTGGATCTTGGTGTACATGTCCTGCAGCTCCTGGTTGCGACGCTGCTTGATGTTATCGGGCAGAGTGGCCTGCTCCTTGTCAAAAGCCTCAGCCTTCTTCTGCAACTCGTCCTGCATAGACTTCAGATCGGCCTCGTACTGCTGCTGCAGGGCGTCGATCTCGCTCTTAGCCTTAGTGTACTCGGGCATAGCCTGGATGATCTCCTGAGTGTTCACATGGCCGAACTTGGCCTGAGCATTGGCGGTGGTGAAACCGCAGATTGCGCAAATAGCGCAAAGAATAATCTTCTTCATTTCTAATTTGATTTATTAATTCTTAATTATTTTCTAGTATCCTAATTTCTTTAAGACTTCTGAACTGATGTCGATCTTGGGAGATCCGAAGATGATGCCGCTGTCGCTGGCACGATCGAGCACCAGCTGGTAACCACGTAGGTCGGCTACGTCCTTGACGGCGTTGTAGATCTCTTCCTGAATGGGCGACATCAGGGCCGTACGCTTCTTGAAGAGCTCGCCCTCAGGACCAAAGTATTTCTTCTTCAGGTCTGCGGCTTCCTTCTCCTTGGCAACGATGGCATCCTGACGGGCCTGCTTCTGTTCCTTCGAGAGGAAAACAACCTCGTTCTGGTAGTTCTTATAGAGGGTCTGTGCCTCGGTGGTAAGGGCATCGACTTCTGCCTGCCACTTCTTCGACACTTGGTTCAATTGCTCGTTGGCGCGCTCATAGGCGGGGATATTCTTCAGGATGTACTCCATATCCACCAGCGCGAACTTCTGGGCCATAGAGTGAAGAGTGAAGAGTGAAGAGTGAAGAATCATTAGCAATGCTAATGTCATCAGTCGCCTTACCATTAAATTCTTTTTCATTTCTTGCTATATTTATTTGTTAAGAAGAGATGGATTCACTTAAAATTCTTGTCCGAGGATGAAGTGGAAGTTGCTGCCTCCCTTCTTCTGAGCACCAGCGGCACTGGTATAGATGTTGTCGAAACCATACGCCCAATCGATACCCATCAGACCTACCATCGGCAGGAAGATACGTACGCCGAGACCTGCAGAGCGCTTCATCTTGAACGGATTGAAGTCCTTGGCCTGTGCCCAGGCGTTACCACCTTCGAGGAAGCCGAGGGCATAGATGGTGGTGTTACCCAGCATCAACGGATAGCGCAGCTCCAGCGTGAAGCGGTCGTAGGCATAGGCGTTGTATGAATCGATCTTGCTGCCGTTCATCATCTCTTCGTAGTATGATGACTGCGAGATAGAACCGTTGTCGTAGCCTCGGAGGCCGATGGTCTCCTCAGAGTAGCCGTAAGAGTAGCCGCTCATACCGTCACCACCCACATAGAAGGTCTCAAACGGTGAGCGCTTGTTCTTGTTGTAGGAACCCAGCAGACCCATCTCCACACGTGTCATCAGCACGAAGCACTTGACGTCGCCAGTAAGGGCGGTGAAGGTGCGTGACTTAAACTTCCACTTGTGGTATTCGATCCAGCGGTAGACGTCCTGCAACTCTTTCTCGTAGGTCGCAGACTTTCTGTCCTGTGCCAGTTTCGAGTAGTCCTTGCCGTCGAAGAGTGACCAGGGTGGCGTAAAGGTGACGGAGGCCGAGAACTCTGAACCGTGACGTGGGAAGAGCGGGTTGTCGGTAGAAGCACGCGACAACGTCAGACCCAGGTTGATGTTATTACAGTTACCGTTCTGGATATAGAAATAGCGCCAGTCGCGGAGCATATAACGGCTGTAACCGAGTGTGGCCGAGAGCTGGAAGTAGTCATCAGGCCAGCGCAGACGCTTACCCCATCCTAAGCTGAGACCGAAGACCGTCATCGTCTTGTCGTCATCCAGCATGGAGTCGTAGTTGTAGGAGAGGTTGTTGTAGATACCACTGCCTGTGCCGCCATACATGTTATACAACATCAGGTTGTTGTAATAGGCATTGTTGCGGTAGTTGCTGGAGATATCACTCTGCTTAGAGTAGAAGGCACCCAGACTGAGGGAGTTTGGACGCTTGCCGCCAAACCAGTTGGTACCGTAGTTGGCACTCAGCGAACTATAGTACGAACCGTTGGTCTGGAAGTTGAAGCCCAACTGCTCGCCGTCGCCGTATGGCAGGATGCCGCGATGCAGCTTGTTCTTACCGAAGAGGTTACGGATGGAGAAGTTATTGAACTTGATACCTACACGACCAATGATACCCGTCTGTCCCCAACCCAGCGAGAACTCCAGCTGGTCGTTGCTCTTCTGTTCGAGTTGCCAGTTGATATCCACAGTTCCGTCCTCACCGTTAGGCTTGATATCGGGATTGATCTTCTCGGCATCGAAGAAGCCCATGCTTCCGATTTCACGGACAGAACGTACGATGGCATCTTTATTGAACAGGTCGCCTGGCTTCGTACGGAGCTCACGACGTACTACCTCTTCATAAAGACGGTCGTTACCGTAGATGCGGACGTGGTTCAGACGGGCCTGAGGACCTTCCATGATACGCATCTCCAAGTCGATGGAGTCGCCAACGATGTTTACTTCTACAGGGTCGATGTTCGAGAACACGTAACCGTTGTTATAGTACCAGTTGCCGACGGCATCGTCGTCTTCCTTCAGACGCTTGTTCATCTGCTTTTGGTTGTAGACGTCACCCTTCTTCATGCCGAGGACATCGCTCAGACCTGGCATATTACCGATTCTGTTGGTGGGGTAGACGGTGTTTCCTACCCACGTGATGTTGCGGATATAGTATTTGTTGCCTTCGTCGACCTTCACGTAGACGTTCACGTGCTTATCGTCGAACTGCGAGATGGAGTCCTCGAGGATGGTTGCATCGCGGAAACCCAACTCGTTGTACTTCTCAATCAGTTTCTGTTTGGCCTCCTTATAGCGCTCGTCGGTGAACTTCTTGGCCTTGAAGAAGTTCGTGAGCTTTCCGGCTTCGTGAATCTTCCCGAAGGCACCCTTGGTGAACATCGAACCCTTGATCTTGTTGGTAGTCAGTTGCTCATTACCCTCAAAGATAATGTTACGGACCTTCATCTTGTCCTTCTTGTCGATATCGACATCGAGGATCACCTGACCTTTGTTCTTGGGATCGTCACGCTGGGTGATGTTGATCTCGGCGTTCTTGTAACCCTTCTCGTCGAAGTATTTCTTAGCCAGGATCTTCGCGCGGTCGATCATGTTGGGGGTAATCTGACTATTCTTCATGATACCCAGCTTGGCCTCCATGTCCTCACGCTCAGACTTCTTGATACCGATATAGTTGATGGTACTGATACGCGGACGAAGTGCCAGGGTGATGTGCAGGTAGATATTCGATCCGACGATAGAGTCAGCGCTGATCTTTACTTTTGAGAACAAACCGTGACGCCAATAGCGCTTTACGGCATCTGTAATCTCCGTTCCTGGAACATCAATCTTCTGACCAACCGTCAGTCCAGAGAGTCCTGTGAGCACATAGTCCTCGTAGCCCTCAACACCAGAAACGGCAATGCCGCCGATGGTACATGTACGAGGTGTACCCGCATAAGAGATGTCAGGGTTGACAATCTTGTCCTGAGCCTTTAAAGTGAAGAGTGAAGAGTGAAGAGTGAAGAGTGCCACAAACAGCAGCAATCGTTTCATCTTCAGACTTGTCTTCACCTTATTATATATATAAATAATCTTCATTTTTATTTTCCAGCGGTAGCAAATTCTTCACTCTTCACTTTTCATTCTTCACTTCTTCTTCCACCTGTGCCTCGGTCTTGCCGAAACGACGCTGACGACCCTGATAGTCGGCAATGGCCTTATGCAGAGCCTCCTCATTGAAGTCGGGCCAGTAGGTGTCGCAGAAATAGAACTCCGAATAGGCACACTGCCACAGCAGGTAGTTGGAGATGCGGAGCTCACCGCCTGTACGGATGAGCAGTTCTGGGTCGGGCATGAAGTTCGTCCACAGGTGGTCGTTGATGGTCTGTTCTGTGATATCCTCCGGCTTCAGCTGTCCATTCTTTACTTCCTCTGCTATCAGGCGTGTGGCGCGAGTCAGTTCTAGTTTCGACGAATAGCTCATGGCCACCACCATCGTCATACCATCGTTGCCCTTGGTGAGATCCTCCATATAGCGGATCTTGTCCTGCACACTCTGGGGCAGACGTTCGCGATCGCCAATCAATGTGAACTTCACGTTGTTGTCGGTGAACAACTCCATCTCGATGAAGCTGAGCACCAGACCCATCAGTGCCTCGATCTCATAGGCAGGACGGTTCCAGTTCTCTGTCGAGAAGGTATATAGCGTCAGATACTTCACGCCCAGTCGCGCGCACTCTGCGGTAATTTTCTTAACGGTGTCCAGACCAGCCTTGTGTCCAAAGGTACGGTCCAGTCCACGATCCGTTGCCCAACGTCCGTTGCCGTCCATGATGATGGCAATGTGCTGGGGGATGCGGTTCATGTCGAGTTCTGTATTCATATCTTAATATCTGTCGTTGTTACACGTTTTACATTTTGCCCAAAGATCATAAGTGAGGGCCAGTTGGATGACGCTGAAGCAATCGGTATTCTTAAATATGCCGCTGCTCTCGATGCCATAGGGGTCTTTCACGTCGTCGAGGTAGTCACTCATGGTGAAGTGCATTCTCCACTCAGCGGAGAGATTCAGACGGTCTCCAATCTTATATTTCAGTCCTGCACCTAAGGGCAGATTGGCGGTCATGCCGCTCTTTGTGCCTCCGTAGCTGGTTACCCCCAGTCCCAGGGTGATGAAGGGTGTTAGTCTGCGTGCACCACGATACTCACGGCCTGTACCATAAGCCCAGAAGTTGTACTCGTAGCGGGCTCCGATGTCCATCACGTTCTTGTCGAACTCATATGGCCCTTCCGGATACCAGGTGCTCTCGTTGGCAGAGGTTCCCTTTAGCTTGCCAAAGCCGATGGAGAGTCCTACTGACATTCTGGGGTTCATCCGGTATTTCGCCAGGATAGTTCCCCACGGCTGCATCTCCTTGGTCAGATTGCCGTTGAAGTCTCCCAGATAGGTTACCATTCCTGCTCCAGCACCAAGTTCCAGTTTGTATTCCGGATCTTCCTGTGCACACAATTCCATTGCGGCCAGAAGCAGAGGGAGTATCAGGAGCTTTCTCATGGACGGCCTCTGTTCATTCTGTCATCTTACCATACCAGATGGTGCCAGCCTCTCCGCTTTCCTGTAACCAGATGTCGCCCTCTCCCTTGGTGGAGACCTTGGCGATGTTGCTTATGGGCAACTTCAGGTTGGAGTTGGTCTTCCAAGTGATACCTTGGTCGCGGCTTTGGTAGACGGTACCGTCGGCAGCAATAGCCAGTACGCTGTTGTCCGTATAGGGCAGTAACCAGTAGTACTGTCCTTTGGGGAGGTAATAGGGATTGCTGTCGCTGAGCGGCATATAGGTCCAACTGCTGACCAGAACGTCGCTGATAACCTTACGCCATACGACTGCAGACTGTTGGAGATCGTTGTCGCCTACGAGCAGAGCATAGGTTGAGCCGTTGCTCTGACTCCAGCAGGCAAAACTAGCATTGCGCTGTGGAAGTAGTTTCGCGTCAGTGTCGAGGGTCTCAACGGTCTGTGTTGCCCACTCATCGTTGCTGGCATTGATGCCGTCACCAGCGTCGTTAAGCTTAAAGGCCCATCCTGCAGAGGGGGTGACAGGCATTTCAGTGCCTGCAGGCATCTGTTTCCACTGCATCGAACTGCTCCCGTCACCACTCATCTTGATGTCGACGGTGTAGGCACGGAATCCAGAACCGTTGGAGGCATATACTCTCAACTCTCTGGTTTTGGAGAAATCGATGGAGTCTGTGGAATTATAGTAGAACAGCGAGTCGCTGATCAAACTCTTCAATACGATACCGCCATTATTCTTGGCGGCAATGGTTACTAATACACGCGTAAGATCGCACTCTGAGGGGAGTGGGGTGGTGTTGTATATCTTTTGCTGATAATGGTCGATGGTGAATACAGGCAGATTACTGCTGATTGCTGTAACGTATGTGGAATCTTCTCCTGTCGAGGATGTCTTATGAAAAGTCCTATTGACAGATCTGATGGAGAAAGCAGTGATGGCCACATCGTCGTAGGTCATTCCATCGCTATCATCATTGCCGCCCAGACATGAGGTCAGAGTGAGTGCTGTGACCCACATCAGACAAAGCGTAAAAACATATTTTATGTTCATTAAAAATACTTTTTTCTCAATTTGGCTGCAAATTTACGCACATTTCTGCAAAAATGAGCACTTTTCACCTTATAATTAAAGAAAATAAGTCATTATTTGCCCGTTTTTAAGTTAGTTTTGTTTTTTATTCTTGCATTTTTTCATTTTTTCATTAAAAAGTGCGGTATGAATCACTCACTCCGCACTTCTTTCAACGTATGTTGGTATGTATCAATGTAACGATGCTTAAGATCATTGCTACGATGACTGCTCCCAACATAATCGTTGTTTGAAAATCTAATAACATAATCTTTACCTTAAAATGATAACTAAATACCTAATGAATTGAAAAGGTTGGCCGCACCTCACGGTGCAGCCAATCTAAAAATATATATCTTTCACAAAAATTCTCTTGTTGATTAGAGCTTTGGACCAGCAGCGACAAGTGCCTTACCAGCCTCGTTGCCCTCGTACTTCTTGAAGTTCTTGATGAAGCGGGCAGCCAGATCCTCAGCCTTCTTGTTCCACTCAGCAGCGTCAGCGTAAGTGTCGCGAGGATCGAGGATAGCGGGGTTCACGTTGGGCAGTGATGTGGGCACCTCGAAGTCGAAGTATGGGATCTTCTTGGTCTCAGCCTTCAGGATAGCGCCATCCAGGATAGCGTCGATGATACCACGTGTATCGGGGATAGAGATACGCTTGCCGGTACCATTCCAACCAGTGTTGACGAGGTATGCCTTGGCACCGCTCTTCTCCATCTTCTTCACCAGCTCCTCAGCATACTTTGTGGGGTGCAGCTCGAGGAATGCCTGACCGAAGCAAGCAGAGAAAGTAGGAGTAGGCTCAGTAATACCACGCTCTGTACCAGCCAGCTTAGCTGTGAAACCAGAGAGGAAGTAGTACTTGGTCTGCTCAGGAGTCAGGATAGATACTGGGGGCAGTACGCCGAATGCGTCAGCAGAGAGGAAGATAACGT
>JAEENF010000002.1 GCA_016283605.1 Prevotella sp. | reverse complement strand
AAAAGAAAACCCGGCTCCACAAGGGAAAACCGGGCTAATGAAAGGAGGAGTGGTACCTCCAGGAATCGAACCGGGGACACACGGATTTTCAGTCCGATGCTCTACCAACTGAGCTAAGGCACCATGTTTGGTTGCATTCCTTTCGTTTGCGGGTGCAAAGGTACAAAGAAAAAATGAAACTCAACAAGAATCGATGCAGGAAATGGATTTCTTTAGCGTTTATTAACAAATCAAGAAAGTTCATTCCAGCGGGTTCCAGCCCTGTGCTTTAAGCTCAAACTCCTGATTATCACGGGTTACGAGAACTTTTCCGAACTTTTCTTCAGTAACATGTCCAATCAGCTTAATTCCCTCGATTTGCTCAATTTTCTCGTGGTCACCGATAGGCACCGTGAACAACAACTCATAGTCTTCACCGCCGTTGAGTGCACAAGTCGTGACGTTCATGTTCATCTCCTCCGCCATCACCGCCGTCTGATAGTCGATGGGAATATTCTTCTCATAGATACGACACCCCACCCCCGACTGTTTACAGATATGCATCAATTCCGAAGACAGACCGTCGCTGATGTCCATCATCGCCGTCGGTTTGACACCAGCCTCCCGCAGTTTCTCAATGATATCACCACGAGCTTCGGTCTGCAGTTGTCGCTGCAACAGATATTCCTTACCGCTGAAATCCGGTTGGAAGTTGAAAGTTGAAAGTTGAGCGTTGAGCGTTGAGAGTTTTTTCTCGTCGCCAGCAGCTTTTGCTTCTGCGATTTTTTTCTGGAGGTCGTTGATCTGTCCATAGTAGACGTTTTTCTCGCGTTCCAGCAGTTGCAGTCCCATATATGCCGCCCCCAGATCCCCGCTGACGCAAATCAGGTCCGTGTTCTTGGCACCGTTGCGATAGACAATATCCTCTTTGCGTGCCTCACCGATGCAGGTGATGCTGATGGCCAGTCCGGTGTACGAAGATGTGGTGTCACCGCCCACGATGTCCACATTCCATTTCTCACAGGCCAGTCGCAGACCGGTATAGAACTCCTCCAGATCCTCCACCGAGAACCGTTTGCTCAGTGCCAGCGATACTGTCATCTGACGAGGAGTGCCGTTCATGGCAAATACATCACTGATATTCACCATCGCCGACTTATAGCCGAGATGCTTCAGGTCGATGTACGTCAGGTCGAAATGTACTCCCTCCATCAACAGGTCGGTAGTTACCAAAACCTCCTTATCCGGATAACTCAGTACGGCGCAGTCGTCGCCTACGCCGTACTTCGTACTCTCGTTTTTGATCTCTAAATCCTTGGTCAGTCGGTCAATCAGGCCGAACTCACCCAATTTCGCTATTTCCATTCTTCCGTTGGATGATCTGTATTGAACTTCTCTTTGCGCTGATGTTCCAGCAACTCCGAGCGGATAATCATCTCACGCATGATTTCCGTCATAAACGGCTGCGCCTTGTTGGCTGCCTGCTGCACTTCCTCGTGACTCACCTCGACAGGTACATCGAAACCGCCAAGGTCGGTGATAACAGACACGCCGAAGCAACGGATGCCGCAATGATGGGCCACGATCACCTCCGGTACCGTAGACATACCTACGGCATCACCACCTAAGATGCGGTACATCTTGTATTCAGCCGGTGTCTCAAAGGTTGGTCCCTGCACCCCGACATAGACGCCATATTTCACACGGATCTTCTTCTCCTTGGCAATCTCCGAAGCCAGTTTGATCAAACTCTGGTCGTAGGCCTCATGCATATCCGGGAAACGAGGCCCGGTGGGGAAGTTCTTGCCGCGCAATGGGTGCTCGGGGAAGAAGTTGATATGGTCGGTGATAATCATCAGGTCACCCACATGGAACGCCTCGTTCATACCACCAGAGGCATTGCTGACGAAAAGCGTCTTGATGCCCAGTTCATACATCACTCGGACGGGGAACGTCACTTCCTTCATCGAGTAGCCCTCGTAGAAGTGGAAGCGTCCCTGCATAGCAAGGATATCCACCCCACCCAACTTTCCAAAGATTAACTTTCCACTATGTCCTTCCACGGTGGATACCGGGAAGTTCGGTATATCAGAATAAGGGAACTCCGTCTTGTCAGTTATTTCTGAAGACAATTGTCCGAGGCCGGTCCCCAGAATTATCGCTGTCTTGGGACTTGTAGTCATCCTTGCCTTTAACCAGGATGCTGTTTCTTGAATTCTTTCGTACATAACCTATGATTTTTTCGTTAAACGATTCTTCTCCATTTTGCATAAAACTGATCTTGACCGGTAGCACAAGCAGGTTGTCCTTGACCTCATTGCTCAGTCCTTCAACCGTTTCCAGTCTCACCATGTCTTTCTCCGTGGTGATGATCACCTTGGGCGAAAGCATAGTGGCGAAGGTCTCGTTGATATGATGGATATCCTTCTGCTTAAAGGCATGGTGATCGCTGTAGGCCAACGACTTGACCTCCTTCGCATGTGGTTTCACGTCATAATAGATCTGCTTGGGCGATGCGATACCTGTCAACAACAGCACATGATAGTTTTTGAGGTCTTCGAGACGACTCACGGGGACAGGTCCCTTGGGTCGTTGAGTCGTTCTCTTCAGCCGGTCATAGTCGAACGTCGTGAAGAAGAGTTGCTGATAGGGATAGAGGTTCATCTGTTTAATCAGAACCCTGAACTCCATAGGAGTCAGGTCCTTCGGACACTTCGTGACGATGACGATGTCTGCCCTATCCTTCCCCTTCACCGGTTCACGTAGTCTGCCGGCAGGCAACAGTTCGTCGTGTATGATGAGCCGGTGGTAGTCCACCAACAGGATATTCACCCCGGGTTTGACATAGCGGTGCTGGAAGGCATCATCGAGGAGTACCACGTCGATATCCTTCCCGGCCACACGATCTTCGGTCAGTCGGTCAATACCTCTTGTGCGTTTGGCATCCACCGCAACCTCCACCTCAGGGAACTTCTGTTTCATCTGATAAGGTTCATCACCGATGTCCTTCAGGGGTGTATCCGTCTTGGCCAACACGAAACCGCTGGTCTTGCGTTTATAGCCACGGCTGAGTACCGCCACATTGACCTTGTCCTTCAGCAGCCTCACCAGATATTCGACATGCGGTGTCTTGCCCGTGCCACCCACAGTGATGTTACCCACCGCGATGACCGGAACGGCATAGGAACGGCTTTTCAGGACATTCATCTCGAAGAGCATATTCCTGAACTTCACGACGCAACCATACAGCCAGCTCAGCGGCAACAGTTTCTTGTTAAGTTTGATGTAGTCTCCCTCCACAACCCACTATTCACTTTTTATTTCACTCTCACGTCATCGAGCAACTTCGCCTGGATATAGCTATTGTTCTTCAGGTCATTGCGGATTTCCATCAGCGGCTGATAGAGGTCACCAAGGACAGACCGCAGTTCACCATCCAGATAGCTACCTTTCTTTTCCGTCGAGAGGAACTGGTCCATCCAATTGCCCTGTCCGGGATAGCTGGCTGTGTGATATTCCTTGAGTTTTGCCAGTTCTGCGGCCTTCTTCACAGCATCATCCAGACTGCCGAGCTTGTCGACGAGTTTGATCTTGATGGCATCGGTAGCCAGCCAGACACGTCCCTGTGCGATGGAGTCCACCTGATCAGGTTTCATGCCACGACCCTCCGAGACGATATCGAGGAACGACTGGTAGCCGCGGTTGATATACGTCTGCATGTGACTCATCACGTCGTCTGTGTTCTTACCCAGAACCAAGTCGTTCTCGAAGTCCGTATATTTATTGGTGGTCACACCGTCGAAGGTGACACCAAGTTTATCCTGTACCAATCCGCTAAAGTTGGGGATGAGTCCGAAGATACCGATACTACCCGTGATGGTCGTCGGCTCAGCGAAGATATAGTTGGCCGGTGAACTGATCCAGTAGCCGCCGGAGGCTGCAAGGCCACCCATTGATACTACGACAGGTTTCTTCGCCTTGATCAGTTTGATGGCATGGCGGATCTGTTCAGAAGCCACGGCACTGCCGCCGCCGGAGTTCACACGGAACACCACTGCCTTAACATCGTCATCCTCAGCCAGTTTTCTCAGGTCCTCGGCAGTACTCTTACCCACGATACTGTGTCCGCCACCCATCAGCAAATCCATGCTCTCACTATCCACGATATTACCGTAAGCATAGTAGACGGCAATCTTTTCACCGTCCTTATTCTTCTTCGACTTCACATTGAGCATCTCCGAGAGCGTCAACTGTGGGATGTCATCATCCTTGTCGAGTTTCAGGCGCTTTTGGATAGCGCTCTTGATCTCCTCCGGATACAGGACCTTGTCGATCAACTTGGCAGCAATATAATCCTTCGACACCGCCAACATCATGACACTATCGTTAGCCAACTGGTTCAGCTGTTCGGGATTCACCTTACGGCTCTCTCCAATCTCCTTCAGCCAGTACTGCCAGATGCCATTCAGATAAGCTGCACGCTGTTCACGGTCGTAGTCGCTCATTCCCGTCAACGTATTCTGTTCCACAGCACTCTTGTACTTGCCGACCTTAGCCACCAAGTACTTGATACCCAATTTATCGTACAGGCCCTTATAGTATTGGCCTTTGCCGCCAAGACCTTTGAAGTCCACCATACCTTCGGCATTCAGGAAGACACTGTCAGCCACACTGGCCACATAATAGGATGCCTGCATATACTGGTCGGCGTAGGCCATAATCCACTTACCGCTCTTCTTGAAGTCCTTCAGGGCGTCGCGCAACTGCTGAGCCGTTGCAGGAGCATCGAAGGACACAGTTCCACCCTCTAGATAGATACCTTTGACATTCTCGTTGTCCTTAGCCTTACGGATGGCACTGACCAGGTCGTCAAGTCCCATCGCACTCATGTCGCCCATACCCAGAATGGCGTCAAACGGCGTTCCTGCTTCGGAACGCTCACTGACGGTACCACTGAGTTTGATGACAAACACGGAATTGTCCCTGACCTTGGTTGAGGCAGAGTCGCTGGCAAGGATTCCCACCAGGGAAATCACGAAGAAAAGACCCATCAGTACCATGAAGATGATGATACCACAGATGGTGGCCAGCGTCATTTTGAAAAACTGTTTCATAAAGTTTCTATAATTGGTTACGTAACAGATTGCAAAGATAGTAACTTTTACTGAAACAACCAAATCTTAGTGCATTTTTTTGACTAAAGTCCACTATTGCTACTACTATTAGGCCCAAAAAGTCTTGGTGCTTTCAGTTTTTTTTCATAACTTTGCAGCCATAAAACAAAACTAATCGCAAAGACAATGAGAAAGACTGTGATTTTATGCCTGATGCTGGCTGTGGGCTGCATGATGGCAGAGGGAAAAAAGAAGGTAAAAACGGTGGAACTTTGGCCCGATGGGACGGAGATCCCGGCATGGTTCAGTGACACCAGTCGTGTGGACGTGAGTGGACTGAAGCGTTATGTTGTGACTGACTACGGTGTGGACCGTTGGGCTGATGGAGTGCAGACGAAGGAACTGCAGGCCGTGATCGACAAGTGTGCTGCCGAGGGTGGTGGTGTTGTGGTGATTCCGCGTGGTACTTTCCTGAGTGGATCGTTGTTTTTTAAGCCCAAGACGCACCTGCTGATAGAAGAAGGTGGTGAATTAAAAGGTTCTGACCGCATCCGCGACTTCCAGATTGTCAAGACGCGTATGGAGGGACAGACGCTGAACTACTTCGCAGCCCTAGTGAATGCCGATGGCGTGGATGGATTCACAATCACCGGTCCCGGCACCATCAACGGCAACGGCCAGAAATATTGGGAAGAGTTCTGGATTCGCCGGAAGTATAATCCCCAGTGCACAAACCTGGAGGCGATGCGTCCTCGTAACGTGTACATATCTAACAGTAAGAACGTGACGGTGCAGGATGTGAAGATTATCAACTCGCCTTTCTGGACGAATCATCTGTATCGTTGTGAAAATGTGCGCTATCTAGGTTGCTTTATCTTTGCGCCTACGGAGAATGTGACACCTGTGGATCCCAAGCGTGGCGGTCCCAGTACGGATGCCATCGACCTGGATGTGTGTCAGAATGTGCTGATTCACGGCTGCTATATGCATGTGAACGATGATGCCGTGGTGTTGAAAGGCGGTAAGGGCACGTGGGCAGATCAGGACCCTGACAATGGCCCAAATAAGAATATCATCATCGAAGATTGTATATATGGTAAGGTGCATGGTTGTCTGACGCTCGGTTCTGAGAGTCTGTTTGACCATAATGTGATTCTGCGTCGTATCGATGTGAAGGCGGCTACGCGTGTACTCTGGTTGAAGATGCGTCCTGACACCCCACAGCATTATGAATATGTGAAGGTCGAGGATATCAAAGGCCAGTGTGGTTCATTCCTCGTGGTACGTCCCTGGACACAGTTCTTCAAGCCTGAGGACCGTGCAGATATGCCGTTGTCACAATGTAACAATATCTATATTAAGAACATTGATATGAAGACGAAGAATTTCTTCGATGTGGGTACCTCGGATAAGTATCGCCTAACGGACTTCTTCTTCGAGAATATCAATGTGACGGACGAAAATGATGCCTTTGACAAGGCGATGATTGAGAATTCTACGGTGAAGAATGTGGTAATAAATGGCACAAATCGCTGACAACTTGGCACAACTATAAAACTTGGCACGGTTTTGGCATAATGACAGGCGGAGTGGTCATAGGACGGCTCCGCCTATATATATAATAAGGTTTAATATTAAAATACAAACAGAATTATGAACATCAAACCATTAGCAGACCGCGTGCTGGTATTGCCAGCCCCTGCAGAAGAAAAGATCGGAGGTATCATCATTCCTGATACCGCAAAGGAAAAACCCCTCCACGGCACCATCAAGGCCGTTGGTCAGGGCACCAAGGACGAACAGATGATCCTGAAGGAGGGCGACGAAGTGCTCTACGGCAAGTACAGTGGCACCGAACTCGAGTTCGAGGGAACCAAGTATCTGATGATGCGCCAGAGCGACGTCCTCGCCGTCATCGAGAAGTAATTATGCATTATGAATTATTAATTATGAATTAAAACTATGGCAAAGGATATTAAATTCAATATTGACGCCCGCGACGCAATGAAGCAGGGTGTCGACCAGTTGGCTAACGCTGTTAAAGTAACACTTGGTCCGAAGGGACGTAACGTAGTGATTGAAAAGAAGTTCGGTGCTCCGCAGATCACCAAGGATGGTGTGACTGTTGCTAAGGAAATCGAACTCGAGGACAAGTTTGAGAACACAGGTGCACAGCTCGTAAAGAGCGTGGCTTCTAAGACCGGCGACGACGCTGGTGATGGTACCACCACCGCTACCATCCTGGCTCAGGCTATCGTGGCCGAGGGTCTGAAGAACGTGACTGCCGGTGCTAACCCCATGGATCTGAAGCGTGGTATCGACAAGGCTGTGAAGGCAGTGACTGAGCACATCGCCAAGAGTGCTGAGCAGGTAGGCGACAACTACGACAAGATCGAACAGGTGGCTACCGTATCTGCCAACAATGATAAGGAGATCGGTGAGCTCTTGGCTGAGGCTATGCGCAAGGTCTCAAAGGATGGTGTCATCACCATCGAGGAGAGCAAGAGCCGCGATACCCACATCGGTGTGGTAGAGGGTATGCAGTTCGATCGTGGTTATCTGTCAGCTTACTTCATCACCGACAGCGAGAAGATGGAGTGCGTGATGGAGAATCCTTATATCCTCATCTACGACAAGAAAATTTCTAATATCAAGGATTTCCTGCCCATCCTGCAGCCTGCAGCTGAGAGCGGTCGCCCCTTGCTGGTGATTGCAGAAGATGTTGACTCAGAAGCCCTGACTACATTGGTAGTCAACCGTTTACGTGGCGGTCTGAAGATTTGCGCTGTGAAGGCTCCTGGCTTTGGCGATCGTCGTAAGGCCATGCTCGAAGATATCGCTACCCTGACTGGTGGTGTGGTAATCAGCGAGGAGAAAGGTCTCAAGTTGGAGCAGGCTACGCTCGAAATGCTGGGTACTTGCGATAAGGTGACTGTCTCTAAGGACAATACCACCATTGTGAACGGTGCAGGCGACAAGCAGGCCATCCAGGATCGTATCGCTCAGATCAAGAAGGAGATTGAGGTGACGACCTCTTCTTACGACAAGGAGAAGCTGCAGGAGCGTCTGGCCAAGTTGGCTGGTGGCGTTGCAGTACTCTATGTAGGCGCTAACTCTGAGGTTGAGATGAAGGAGAAGAAGGATCGTGTCGACGATGCTCTCTGCGCTACCCGTGCTGCCATCGAGGAAGGTGTCGTAGCTGGTGGTGGTACCACCTACATCCGTGCCCAGGAGGCTCTGGCTAGCCTGAAGGGTGACAATGCTGACGAGCAGACCGGTATCAACATCATCTGCCGTGCTATCGAGGAGCCTTTGCGTCAGATTGCCGTCAATGGCGGTGCTGAAGGTGCTGTGGTTGTTCAGAAGGTTCGCGAGGGCAAGGGCGACTTCGGTTTCAATGCCCGCACCGATGTCTACGAGGATCTGCGTGAGGCCGGTGTCATCGATCCTGCCAAGGTAGCTCGTGTAGCTCTGGAGAATGCTGCTTCTATCGCAGGTATGTTCCTGACGACAGAGTGTCTGATCGTTGACAAACCCGAGAAGGAGCCTGCTATGCCGATGGGCGGTGCCCCAGGTATGGGAGGAATGATGTAAAGTAAGAATTGAATAGTGTTTGTGAAAGAGGCCTTAATGGTATAATTTTGCAAACCGAATATATCAAAAAAGGGGATGGAAAGTTAAATCCATCCTTTTTTTATGGTATTTTTGTGCGCACACAACGAATTTACATGCAAAACGTTTGTTAATTCCATGAAATCGCCGTACCTTTGCAGCGCAGAAAGGAGAAAAGCGTCTCCCTCATGCAACATAGTATAGATAATAAAGAAATACAGATATTTTTTTGATTTGTTTTAGTAGATTAGTTTTTAAGTAGTTTGTTTTTTGAGGAACCGGCTGTCGGGAGACAGCCGGTTTTTTTGTGGCCAAAAGTTTGCACATCTCATAATATTTCTGTACTTTTGCACCGCATGAGGAGAATATTATTCTTTTTAACCCTGCTCGTCGGTATCTCGTTATATGCCCAGAAGCGTTCACAGCAGTATCAACCGCTGGCAGATGCCTTCGTCTGCGACAATGGCAACAACCGTTACACCCGTGCCCTCTATGGCAGTCACACCGACTGGCGTTTAGAGACCTCCGACCGTCCCATCTTTGCCGTAGCGAAGAAAGACCATCATCGCAATATCCGTCTGGTGCTGGAGACGAACGGCAAGACCTATCCTCTGGAAGACCCGGCCATAGACTGTCGCGCGAGTTATATCTACGGTCGACGCGACTATACGCTGAGTCATGACGACTGGCGAGGTGCACAGGTGAAGATCTCCGTCATCGCCCTCCCCGACCGTGAAGCCGCCATCTGGCGATTCTCCGCCTCTCGCCTTCAGGGACAGATCAAAGTCCTTGTCAGTCACATCGCCGAACCGAAGCTGCAACGCAATGGCGACCTCGGCGTTGACAAGCCCAACTGTTTCGACCCCTCCGGTGAGCCTCTGCAGACCGTCGACGTGCCACTCAGTTCGAAGCAGACCTATCTGGAGGTCGATCTCAATGTCGTGAAGCCTCTGGACGATCAGACCGGCGATCAGACCTACAAGAAGGCCCGCCTTCACGGCCTCGCCCTCTCTGAAAAGATCATCTTCCGCACCCCCGACCCCTATATCAACACTCTGGGTGGAGCCCTGACTCTCGCCGCTGACGGCGACTGGGACGGACAGACCTGGCTACACGGCTGCATTGGTTGGCGTATGCCCCTGGCAGGCTGGCGTGCGGGTTATCTCGGTGATGTCCTCGGCTGGCCCGACCGTGCCGTCAGTCATTTCGATGCCTACGCCAAGAGTCAGGTGACGAAAGTCAAGCCGACCATCCCCCACCCGTCTCAAGATCCCCAGATGAACCTCGCCCGTGCCGAGAAGAAATGGGGTACGCAGATGTACTCCAACGGCTATATCTGTCGCAATCCTGAACGCAACGACCAGATGCACCACTACGATATGAACCTGAACTATATCGACGAGTTGCTCTGGCACTTCCAGTACGATGCCGACACCCTCTATATGAAGAAGATGTGGCCCGTCATCGTGTCGCATCTGGCGTGGGAGAAGCGGAACTTCGATCCCGACGGCGACCATCTCTACGACGCCTATTGCTGCATCTGGGCCAGCGACGCCCTCTATTACAGCGGCGGTGCCGTGACCCATTCCTCGGCCTATAACTACCGTGGTAACAAGCTCGCCGCCCGTATTGCGGAAATCATCGGCGAGAATCCCAAGCCCT
>JAEENF010000238.1 GCA_016283605.1 Prevotella sp. | reverse complement strand
TTCCTACGATGACACTGACGCCTTATGCATAAAATCGTCCGTTATTTATTCCTGGCGCTCCTGTTGTTGACAACAGGTGGCATACCTCTTACGGCTGAGGAAACGCTCCCCCCAAAGCTCCAGACACTGGCCGATGAAGCCATCCATAAGGCCGTCGAAGAGTTTGTTGGCGGAGCCGAACCCAGCGACGACCTCACGAAAATGTGCATCAAGATGAACTGATATGAGTTTCTGGAAGAAAAAGGATAAGGGGCCTTATCCCCGCTCGTTTGCCAAGCGGCTGACGCGGCGGATTATGCTGGTGCAGTTCATCGTGATGGCTATCGTTTCTGCCATCGTCGTCTTCATCGGCTGGATGATTGCGTTTACCTGCGTCGGCATTCTCTGCGACAGAGAGATAGACTATAGGGTGAAGAGCGTGGAAAAGGCGCTGGCGGAGGTCTACGTGGCTACCGTCAATACCGTACCCGACATCGAGAACAGCCTTCAGAATCCCGACCGCCTGCAGCGTATCATGCAGCGCATGGTGGAACTGAATCCCAATATCCGCAGTTGCGGCATCAGCTTCCGCGAGAACTACTATCCCAAGAAAGGCCGCTGGTTCTGTCCGTATGCCCAGCGCCGCGACAGCGACAGCATCGTGGTGACGCAGTCCGTCGGCGGTCAGCAGCAGGACTACCTGCAGCAAGAATGGTTCCAGGAGGCCCTGAAGGCCAAGAAAGGCTATTGGTCGAAGCCCTTCTTCGACGGTCAGGACCAGAAGACGCCGCTGGTGGCTTATCTGTTGCCCATCCGCGACGAGCGCGACAGTACGGTGGCCGTGCTGGGTGTCGACCTGTCGCTGAACGTGCTCGCCAAGGCCGCAATGTCAGGTCATTCCATCAAGGACGGCCCAGAGAAGTGGTCGCCGAAGCACGATGTCTACTTCTTCCTCATCGACTCGGCAGGCACCTATCTGGCCCATCCGGACATGAACCGCGTGGTGCGCAAGACCATCTTCGACATCACCAAGGCCACCGACGACCCTTCGGACGACTCCGTGGCTAAAGGCGTTCTGGCAGACAGACATGAAGATAGTGCCAATACGCTGACCTACACTGAACTCGGCAGTGGTTTCAAACTTGAGGGCGAGGATGTCGTCATCACCTACCAAGCCATCAGGCATACGTCCTGGACGCTGGTACTGGCCTTTACCCATTATTATATCGATCTTGGAGGCTATGTCCTCGCCGGCATACTGTTGTTCTTCATCCTGTTGGGACTGCTCGTCATCTTCTTCGCAGGTCGCAGAGGCATCAAGAAGAGCTCAAAGCCCCTGAAACAACTTGCAGCCTCTGCCGACGAAGTGGCGAAGGGCAACTTCGACGTCCGTCTGCCCGACATCCAAAGTCGTGACGAGATCCACCAGCTGCGCGACTCGTTCGACAACATGCAGCACTCGCTGACGCGCTATGTCAGAGAGCTGCAGGATACCACCGCCATGAAGGCCACGATGGAGAGTGAGTTGAAGATTGCCCACGACATCCAGATGGCGATGTTGCCCAAGATCTTCCCGCCTTATCCTGAGCGCGACGACATCGACATCTATGGCTCGCTGAAGCCCGCCAGGGCCGTCGGTGGCGACCTCTTCGACTTCTACGTCCACGACAACCAGCTGTTCTTCTGCATCGGCGACGTCAGTGGCAAGGGCATTCCTGCCTCGCTGTTTATGGCCGTCACCCGTTCGCTGTTCCGTAATATCTCAGCCCACGTATCACAGCCCGAGCGCATAGCCTACGCGCTCAACAATGCCCTTGCCGACGGTAACGAGACCAATATGTTCGTCACCCTCTTCGCGGGTGTGCTCGACCTCGCCACAGGCCATCTGCGCTATTGCAATGCTGGCCATGATGCACCGCTGCTCGTAGGTCGCGACGTGGGTATCCTGCCCTGTCAGCCGAATCTGCCCCTGGGTGTGATGGCTGAATACCAGTTCGAGGCCCAGGAGACGGATATCGACCCGCAGACCACCATCTTCCTCTTTACCGACGGTCTGACGGAGGCTGAGAATGCCGTCCACGACCAGTTCGGCGATGAGCGCATCCATGAGATCGCCACCCGTCAGCTCGCCGCCCGTCAGCATCAGACCCAGCCGTTCATCCAGAAGATGCTGGAAGCAGTGCGTGACTTCGTAGGCGATGCCGAACAGAGCGACGACCTCACGATGCTCGCCGTGCAATACAAGCCCAAGGGCTGACTTCCTTGCGCAACGTGTCTGAAAACACAAATGGCACGTTGGCACGATGGCACGTCAGGGGAGATAAATATAAACATTCAAATAGAAACAGATGACTAAAAACTCACTTTTCTCAAACCTCTGCCACAGTTTGGCGTACCTTTGTCATACTTTTGCAGAAAAATCATAGAAATATGGACAACGACAGAGGACAAAGTTTGATAACCAAGTACGTTTGGGTGATAGAGACCATCTATCGCAAACGTAAGATTTCATTCAAGGATCTGAATGAGCTGTGGCTTCGCGATGACATCAGTAGAGGTGTGGATATTCCTAAACGCACCTTCGACAACTGGCGTTATGTCATTTGGGATATGTTCGGCATCAACATCGTTAATGAAAACCGTGGTGAATACCGTTACTTTATTGAGAACGTGGAGGACATCAGCAAGAACGGACTCCGATCCTGGCTTTACAACACATTCTGCGTGAGCAATGCCTTGGCCAACAGCCAAAGTATCAAAGACCGTATTATTCTGGAATACCTGCCGTCTGGTCAAAACTATTTGCAACCCATCATTGAGGCAATGAAGGAAAACCGTGTGCTCAACATGACCTATCACAGTTATTGGAAGGACGAGGAAAACAACTTCGATGTGCAGCCGTATTGTGTGAAACTGTTCCGTCAGCGATGGTATCTGGTAGCCCGTAGCACCTATTCTTATTATTATGAGAAAGGACCTCGCATCTATGCCCTCGACCGCATCAACGATCTCCACATGACAGACGAGACTTTTGAAATGCCAAAGGACTGGACTGCCAAGGACTTCTTTGACAGCTGCTTCGGCATCATTGCCGACCAGCGCATTGAACCTCAGACCGTGAAGTTGAAAGTTTCGGCAGGCCAAGCCAACTATATCCGTGACCTTATGCTTCACGAGACTCAGGAAGAGATAGAGAAGAATGAAGAATATAGCATCTTTACTTATTATCTGCGTCCATCTTATGACTTCATTCAGGAACTGCTTTGGAACGGCGAGGACATGGAAGTACTCGAACCCCTATGGCTTCGCAAAGAGATTGCTGGTAAGATAAAGAGAATGTGGAATAAATACAAGGAGGACAAATAAATGAAAGACTTTGCAGCAATAGATTTCGAAACGGCTAACAACGAGCGTAGCTCTATTTGTTCTGTTGGTATTGTCATTGTTCGCAATGGTGAGATCGTGGATACGTTCTACTCTCTTATCCAACCAGAACCGAACTATTATAACTACTGGTGCAGCCAGGTGCACGGCCTTTGTCAGGAAGACACCGATGATGCCCCTGTGTTCCCTAAAGTATGGGCTCAGATAGAGCCGCTGATTCAGGGCTTACCTCTTGTGGCTCACAACAAGCCTTTTGACGAAGGTTGTTTGAAGGCTGTTTTTCGCGTATATCAGATGGACTATCCAGATTATGAGTTCTACGACACACTGTGCGTTTCGCGGCGCGTACTCCCTGATTTGGAAAACCACCAGCTTCAAACTGTTGCTGCTGCCTGTGGTTATGAATTAGAAGATCATCACCACGCACTTGCTGACGCAGAGGCATGTGCATGGATAGCAAGAGAGATACTATAGTTTTCAACTTATCCACGCTGCATTATTATCATCAATAGAGATAAAAGATAAGAAGAAAAATTAAGAATTATGGAAGAGTATAATAAACTTATTCAAGAGAAAAACTTGTTGGATGTATTTGAGAAATTCAGCGATTTACAAATCAAATACGAAAAAGGAGACAAGCATTATATTGATGTCAAAATTGAACCATATGTTATTTGTCTTGTATACAATTGGAAGCGAGAAATATGGATGTCAATCCTGCATACAATATTTG
>JAEENF010000237.1 GCA_016283605.1 Prevotella sp. | reverse complement strand
CCTCCCACCCGTGGAGTTCCTCTTCCAGCTTCATGGTAAGCCCTGCTTTGCCCGTGGCGAGCTGACCGGTCTCTCCGGCAAGGCCAAGAGCGGCAAGACATTTGTCTGCAGCATCCTGATGGCGCTGTGCATTCGCAACGAAGTGCTCTCCATGACGAGGATCGAGCCAAGAAAGTTGCATGTCCTCTGGTATGATACCGAGCAGAGCGATGAGTCCACCAAGGACATCCTCTGCCAGCGCATCTGTCAGATGACGGGCATCCAGCCAAGTCAGTTTCCTGCCGACGAGTTCAATGTCTTCAATGTCCGCCAGAAGCCCGTTGCCGAGCGCTTGCCGATGCTCGAAGCCGCGGTACGCTATCACCATCCCGACCTGGTGATCCTCGATGGTATCCGCGATCTGGTCAACGACATCAACGATGGCGTGGTGGCCCAGAACGTGGTGGAACGTCTGATGCACCTGGCCTCCGAGTGCCACTGTGCGATGGTGTGCGTGCTCCACCAGAACAAGTCCGTCGAAGACCGCAACCTCCGTGGTTGGATCGGCACGGAGCTGAAGAACAAGGCCTTCGAGGTGTATGAGTGTGCCAAATCCAGCGAGCGCATCTTTACGTGGAGCCAGACCGACACCCGTAAATACGACATCCCCGATGGTCTCTCTTTTGCCGTGGGCGATGATGGCATACCTTATC
This sequence comes from Prevotella sp., assembly GCA_016283605.1. Classification (GTDB taxonomy): domain Bacteria; phylum Bacteroidota; class Bacteroidia; order Bacteroidales; family Bacteroidaceae; genus Prevotella. Next base: position 2,266 of record JAEENF010000237.1, on the reverse strand, counting down.
GTTGTACGGAGCGCCAGTTGCTCGAAGCCCAGTTCGAGGCCCAGCGCAAGATACTGGCCAAGATCGAGAAGAGCGGTAGTCGTGGTAAGCCCTACACCGACCTCAACCCGAAGTATGCCCACAAGGAAGGTCGCAAGCACGTCTTCGATGTGAAGTTACTCTTCACCGACATCATGCAGCCTGGTGTGCAGTACACCGAGGAATCTCTCAAGACCGAGATCTACGCGAAGACTAACGCCCTGAAGGACAAGCTCCACAACGAGATCCTCCAAAAGGCCGTCACCGAAAAGGTCATCCTCCAGTCCTACGATGCCTTCCAAAAGAAGATCTACGTGCTGAATCTCCCCTTCTAATGCCTCCGGTGAAGCTCTAACCTGCCCCACATACTACATTCTCTCTCGTAGAGAGAATTACGTATGGGGCTTAGACTTCACCTCCGGCAAATGTTTTTTAAATTTTCAATTATCAATTTTCAATTTACGAAGTGAAGTACGACGATTTAACCATTCAAAAGCTCCGTGAGCTCCCGATTTTCGACGTTTGTTCGAAGCTAGGCATTACCCTCTATGGCATGGGCAAGCTCACCAAACGTGCCACTTGCTGGTACCACGACGATAAACATCCTTCTATGCACGTCAACAAAAAGAAGAACATCTACAAGTGCTTTGTCTGCGGCATAGGCGGCGATGTACTCAAACTAGTCCAGGACTACGAAAACCTCACCTTCCCCGAAGCCTGCGACTGGCTCATCCACGAATTCAGCGTTTCTGTCCTTCCCGATGCGCAGCCCCCGATGAATCATGGGGACTGGCACAATGATAGTAGCCAAGTCGGAACGACCTGCGGAGATCAGGGTGCCTGTCCCCGTGATTCGTCCGGCTCCTCAAGAGCCGTCCCATCTTCCCTCTACCCTCTTCCATCTTCCCTCGTAGATCGCTCTCTATCCGTCGACTCCGAGTTCTGCCGCTCACTCGTCTCCAACGGCTATCTCACCACATCCCAGATGCGATCCGCCGCATCCCGTTACCGTCTCGGAGCCACAAAAGAAGGCGGTGTCATCTTTTGGGAAATCGACGCTCAAAACCGAGTTCACACCGGAAAGATCATGTACTACCAATCAGACTGCCACCGAGACAAGACTCACACCCCCACTTGGGTTCATGCTTTAATCAAAGAAAAGCTCCCACAGGACTACGAGTTGCAACACTGCCTCTTCGGCCTCCACCTTATAAACACTCATCCCGACCCTTTGATGGGTCGAGGATACCTTAGTGAAAGAGCGACAGGAGGAGCGGTTAAGCCACCCCATATAGCCATTGTTGAGTCAGAGAAAACTGCGGTGATAATGAGCGAAATTATCCCGGAGTTTATCTGGCTCTCTTGCGGCGGCCTCCAGATGTTCAAGCCCGAACTCCTCTCCCCTCTCACCGATCACAAGGTCATCCTCTTCCCCGACACCGATGAATCCGGCGAAGCCTTCACCATCTGGACCCAGATCGCCCAACAAGCCAGTAAGCTCTACTCCTTCAAGCACCCTCTCCGCATCTCCAATCTCTTGGAATCCGCCGCATCTCTGGATCAAAAGCAACGCAAAATCGATATTGTCGATTTCCTATTTGAATTGTAGTATTATTCAAGTCGAATTATGGCACTATTCGAGTCGAAAAGTGGCACTATTCTATCGGTGTGTCTTAAAACTATTCTTTATGATTAACTTCTACGATAAGAAACTATTCATTTCAAAGAGCGAACTTGCAAAGATGGCCGGAGTTTCATCCAGAACATTCCGACGCTATCTTGCAACGCGTCGTCCTATCCTTGAATCCCTTGGTATCACGCCCAAGACTCAGAAACTCCCTCCAGACGTTGTACGTTACATCTGTGAAGACTACTGCATCGACCTTCCCCCAGCCTATCAAGATGCGCCAAAGAAAATGGACATTAAATGTTAAAAAACAACGTTTTTTATGTCCGAGTCGGTCAAAGACGGACAACGCCTTTTTCAGATGTTGTATCTTTGCAATATCAAACAAAAGTCCAGGAAACTCCTGGCAGAGTTGATGAAAATGCGAGTCGCGCGGTAGCAAATTTTTCATTCTTCACTCTTCACTATTCACTTTTCACTTAAAACCATGCCCGTTTTCATTAAAGTAACCCAAAACCAAATCAAGGACTCCAAGTCCTACGGCAAGTGGTACGGCCGTGTAGTTTCTTCAAAGACCATGAGCTACCAGGAGCTCTGTAAGCACATGTCTGAGCACAACTC
>JAEENF010000236.1 GCA_016283605.1 Prevotella sp. | reverse complement strand
TGATGCCCTTGAGGCCCATGTTCTGTGTAATCTCAACAGCATTCGTCGACCACGGGGTCACCATCTCGCGGCGCGGACCAACGTAGTAGCCCTCCAACTTGTCAGCCTCGAGCATTGTTGCCTCGCCATAAAGCCAGTTTAATTCCTTGATTTCCTGTTCACTCAATACGTGATCAACTTCCGTTGCAATCACCGATTTCTGTGGGGTCTGAAAGAAACGTATCATACCTTTTAAATTATTGTATTCTGATTTTGCCTGCAAAGGTACAAAGAATTTATGAATTACGTTTGCTTATTCCGAATTATTTTCCTAAGTTACCCTCAGTACCCTTTTCCGACTTCCCTTAAGGTCCGATATGATGGTTATCTCTTGGTTGTTTTCTTTGCTGCAGTCTTGGACTTGCTGACGACAACGGGCTTTTGCTTCTCAACATAGGGTTGTTGTTTCAGGAGAACCCAAGCCGCCTCACGGACCTTGTTCTTCAGGATCTCAGGCTGTTTCTTGTCCGTAGCGAGGAACTGCTCTACGACCTGTTTGGCAGCAGGACTCTTCTGATGAGCCAGAACAGTTTTCATCCAGTTGCTGGGGAAGAAGATATCACTGGTCTGCTGGAGATACTGCAACGAGTTCAGACTGGCTGTGATATATTTGATATTGTCAGGGGCATAAATATCAGCCGACAACAGATCAAGAGCATGCAATGCCCAAGGCTCCTGCTGACGGTTCTCGGGCTTCAGAAGACTGTTGAAGAGTTCTGTACGCTTGGTAGCATCCGGATTACATGCACGACTCACATAGTCGAACTCCTTACGTAGATCTTCGCTCTGCAGACGGCTGCGCTCTGTGTTGAGGATATCCTGCCAACGGTCAGGCTGGAGCATCGCCAAGCGATAGGCCATATTCATATAGTCATGTTCGTTGAAGATCGTCTCGTTATGCTTCTCCCAAATCGTGCGGATCTGCTCGACAACCCCTGGCGATGTCATGTTAGAGGCCAGCTTACGGATAATCGCCTGACGGCACTCCGGCAGTCTATTCTCGCCGAGCAGGTCCATCATACAAAGCTCGAGGGTATTGCGCTGAGCTTGCGTCAGGTCGAAAGCAATCTTGAACATGTGATCGACTGCTGCCGACATAATCATCGGATCCTTCTCGCTCATCATCATACGATAGAGTTCACCGAAATAAGCAGGGTTGACCTTACCCCTCAGGTAATTCTCATGGATGGTCTCCACAAGCGTGTAACGGTTGAGATTATTACGCGTGGTGATCAGTCGGAGGGGCAGCTGATTGATATACTCATCATCGAGGGTGAACTGTCCGTAACCCTGACCATTGTAGTTAGGAATAAGGATCGCAGGTTTCTCTCTTAGCTTAAAAATCATAACGGGCTGCTGCATATCGACGTTGACGGTCTTGCTGGCGCCCAAGGGATAAATGACCTGTATCTGGAACTTCTGTCGCCAGCAGAGTCCGCGACCATAAGGATCGGTCTGTGAGACGATAAGGTTGCCGTCTTTATAAGAGGTATGAATGATAGGCATACCCTTCTGTTTCACCCAGACATCGCTAAACTGGCGCACGCCAGCAGTAGGATTCTCGTTGTCGAGGATGGTCAGCAAATCATCCCACGAGGCATTCTTAAAGAAGTTATGAGCGAGGTAAGAACGCAGACCATTCTGGAGCGAAGAGGCGCCCATCGTGCGTTCGAGCATACGCATCATGACTGGGGCCTTGTCGTAGATGATATTATCGTAGAGCATGCTGGCATTGCGCAGGTTGTCAAGATCCATCGCAATGGGATGGGTTCCCTCTGTGCGATCGATGGCGATGGCACGCGTCTGATAGGTCTTCATGAAGTTCAGATCGTGATCAACCTTCGAATATTGGCGACGAGTAATCTTCGAGGCCATGAAGTTGGCAAACACCTCCTTGGTCCAGACATCCTCAAACCACTTCAGTGACACCATATCACCAAACCAGAGGTGAGCCGTTTCATGAGCAATGAGCTCCGAGCGGCTGAGTTCCTCTTCCTGCGATGGGTTATTGCCGAGGAATATACGACGGTCGCTGAGTTGGATGGCACCCGGATGTTCCATGCCTCCGAACTGATAACCCGGAAGTACGACAAAGCCGTACTCTTCAAAAGGACACTGGATGCCCGTATAGCCCTCCATCCATTTCAAGGACTGAGCAACCTCATCGAAGACCTTCTCCAGTTGTAGCACTTTCGCAGGATCAGTCTCACGATAGAGTGCACGAATCTTACGTCCGTCACGATTGGCGGCCTTCTCCTGGAAGTTGCCTGCCACAAAGGAATAAAGATAGGTGGGAATGGGGTAACGGCCATCGCTGGTCATCGTCTTCCAACCTTTCGGCACATTCAGCTTGGTCTCAAACCTTGCCCTCAAGTCTGGCTGGTCGAAGCAAGGGAATACAGAACGGGCATGATCAGGCACGAAGATGGTATAGAGATAATCACCATTGCGGTGCAAGGCATCATCGTTACAGATAAACTCGAGGGTAAGTTCAACGTTACCGATCTTCAGATATTTAAAGGGAATGATGATATGTTCGTTCTGATAGGTCACAGGACGTTTTTTCTTACCAATCTGCACCTGTCCGGAGAATTGACCCTGGAAGTCGAGAATGACATCGTCCTTACTATTGAGGTCAAAAGTGATAGTGGCTTCGCCCAGCACTTTCTTCTTGGCATCGGCGGGAACGTTGAAGGTCAGATTGTATTTTACATTGCTGATGGCCGCCTTACGACGCTCAGCGAGTTGTTTGGATACGCCCTTTTCAAGGCTTTCTGCACAAATGCTCTGAACTGTGAGCAAAAACAGCGCGACGAGTGTAAATTTGATTGTTTTCATCATTTATTTGGTTTTTGTGTGCAAATATAATAAAATTTATAGACAAAAGAACAAAAGAAACAAAAAAAATACATGTTCTTATGTTCATATGTCCAAAAAATAAGTATCTTTGCAGCGAATTACAAATCAAAAGGAATAAAGAATATGAAAAAGAATGTATTGTTTATGTCACTGGCAGTAGCACTGATGCTGACCAGTTGCGGCTCAAAGAAAGAACTGGTGAACTGCCAGACAGAGAATAAATCCCTGACGGAAAGTCTGCAGAGTGCGAAAGAGGACTTGGCAGCAAAGAATGCCCGCATCGCCAGCCTGGAAGAACAGCAGAAGGGTATGCAGCAGTTACTGAAGGCTGCTGAGCAGAAGTATGCCAAACTGCAGGAGTCGCTCGACAAGAGTCTGACAAATGCCTCACAGAACAATGTCTCTATCGAGAAACTCGTAGACCAGATCAATGAGTCGAACCAGTATATCCGCCACTTGGTGGAGGTGAAGTCAAAGAGCGACTCGCTGAACATGGTGCTGACAAACAACCTGACACGTTCGCTTTCGAAGGAAGAGATGAAGGAGGTTGACGTTCAGGTGCTGAAGGGCGTGGTCTATATCTCACTGGCCGACAATATGCTTTACAAGAGCGGTTCTTATGAGATTAATACCCGTGCAGCTGAGACACTCTCTAAGATTGCCAAGATTATCAAGGACTATAAGGACTACGATGTACTTATCGAGGGTAATACAGACAATGTTCCCATCTCGAAGACCAACATCCGTAACAACTGGGACCTCTCGGCCCTTCGTGCTTCATCAGTCGTTCAAGCCTTGCAGAACGACTACGGTGTAGATCCTAAGCGTTTAACTGCTGGCGGACGTGGTGAATACAACCCCATCGCCAACAACGACACAGAACAGGGCAAGCAGCGTAACCGTCGTACTCAGATTATCATCACGCCAAAACTCGATGAGTTTATGGACTTGATTGGTGAGGCTCCGAAGACAGAATGAGAATAAGACGTTATCTGATGACAATGGCAGTAATGGTTGGTACCATTACTGCCTTTGCTGCATCTGATAACGACAGTACTCTGATACATCGTATTGAGGCCGAAGCCGCACCTGGCCTCATCCTGCATACTAATAGATTCCTGCGAGGCAATAACCCTGAGGTAAGAACGATGAACCACTCGTTTGCCGCGAAGCTGAAGTATGCCTTCCAAGCACCACGAACCTCCGAACAAGCTCTTATTTACAAAGGAGCTTATCAAGGCGTGGGATTAGCTATCCACGATTTCAATCCCCAGTTGGGAAACCCTGTATCGGCCTATCTCTTCCAAGGAGCTACCATCGCCACACTGGCGAAACGGTTGTCGTTGAACTACGAATGGGACTTCGGTCTGACATACGGCTGGAAACCCTACGACAAAGACAAACATCCAGAAAACCATGTGATCGGTTCGAAGATGACGGCCTATATCAACGCCAATGTCTATTTGCGCTGGGCCTTGTCCAACCACTGGGACTTGAACCTGGGAGGAGCATTCACCCATTACAGCAATGGCAACACCTCGATGCCTAATGCTGGTCTAAACGCTTTTGAAGGTCGTCTGTCAATGGCCTACTATATCAACAGAGATCTGGACTACGAAGACTCCAGACCACTTCCTGCCTTTCAGAAGAACCTGCATACCGATGTGACCCTCTATGGTGCTTGGAAACGCAAAGGTGTGGATACCACAGAAGGCGCCTACGCCATACCAGGAACGTTTGGCGTCATCGGCTTTAACATCAATCCCATGTATGGGATGAACCACTGGTTAAACTTGGGCGCATCGTTGGATGTACAATATGATCACGGTTCGAATATCGAGTTAGACGAAAAAGCATTGACAGAGACCTATTGGAACGGCACAGATGCCGACATCCATATACCTGCCTGGTACAAACAAGTATCGGCAGGACTTTCTGCCAGAGCAGAATTCGTGATGCCCTACTTCACCATCAACTTCGGCATCGGACATAATGTGCTTAATGCTGCCGCCACAGACTTCAAAGGCTTTTATGAAGTGCTGGCCTTGAAGGTGGCGATGAGTCAAAGGACCTATCTGCATATCGGCTACAGCCTGTATGACTTCTACTACCCCAACAACTTGATGCTGGGTGTAGGCTATCGCATTCCAATAAAGAAATATAAATGAGATAATTATGACCAAAGATTTTAATGACTACCTGGAACAGCAAAAAGAGCGTGTAGGCTCAGTCATAGACACTTGTCTGCAACAGTTTAAGAAAGAAGATTGGCAGACCGTTGCCATGATGGGACAGGAGAAGTATATCTCTGTCTTCGACGAGCACTGGGACATCGTCAACGATTACCCAGCCCGTCGCGGAAAATACTTGCGTCCTGCGCTGGTGATGCTGATGGCTGAAGCGATGAGCGGTTCTGCCGACAAGGCCGTGTATACAGCAACGGCCATGCAGATGAGTGAGGACTGGATCCTGATTCATGATGACTGGGAAGACGGCTCATTAGAACGTCGAGGGAAACCAGCCCTGCATCATCTGGTCAGTTCAGAGATAGCCATTAATGCCGGCGATACCCTGCACGAGTGTATGCATCGTGTACTCTGCGAGAACTTCCGACTGCTGGACGTCGACCTAGCCCGTAAGGTACAACACGAGTTCTTCCTGATGCTGGGACGCACCACCTTCGGCCAATATGCAGAAATTAAATGGACACAGGATAATAAGGACGATATGACGGAAGAAGACGTTCTCTTCACCGTCAGTGGTAAGACCGTCTATTATACCATTGCAGGCCCTCTGCGCTTAGGTGCCCTTCTGGCAGGAGCTACAGATGAACAGTTGCAGCGTATCTATAAGTTCAGCTATCCGTTGGGACTCTGTTTCCAGATCCGCGATGACGTGTTGGATCTGACAGGCGACTTCGAAGGCCAAAAGAAACAAAAGCTAAACGACATCTTCGAAGGCAAGCGTACGCTGATACTACTCCATCTCCTCAGCCATTGCAGTCCTGAGGAGCGTCAACGCATTGAGGCAACACTCAGTCTGCCTCGTGAACAGAAACGTGAAGAGGCTGTACAGTATATCCGCGACCTGATGGATATATATGGCAGCATCGCCTATGCAGAATCACAGGCAGAGAAATATGCCACAGAAGCCCTTAGCCTTTTGTCTGACATAGACTTTATCAAGGATGACTATCGTCAGCTGTTTAGAGGGATGGTGGAATTCATCCTCCGTCGCGGACGTTAAGTAATGACACTACTTAATGCGACTGCTTGTAGTGCTCCTTCATGTAGTCGCGTGGCGACATGCCGTAGAACTTCTTGAACACCGTTGAGAACGAAGCGGAGTTGGAGAAACCGCAAGCATACATCACTTCCGTCACATTCATACCGTGGTTAGCCAAGAGATTGGCAGCCTGCTTCAGACGAAGGTTGCGGATAAAGTCGTGTGGTGTCTGACCCGTCAGTTCCTTCATCTTTCGATGCAGGTGAACACGGCTGATACCAACCTGTTCGGCAATCATGTCTACACTGAGGTCTGAGTCGTCAAGATGCTCGTTGATGGCTGCCATCACACGATCCAGAAGCTTTTCATCAGGCGACTTCATCTTCACATCTTCCACCTGTTCCTCCAGACTGTCATTACGGCCGTACTTCAACTGCAAAAGACGGTGAGAATTCAACAGGTTGATGATGGTGCGTCGTAGGATGTCCATATTGAAGGGCTTCACGATATAGGAGTCTGCACCTGTCTCAAGACCTTCCAACTTGTCTTCGTCACGGTTCTTGGCCGTCAACAATATCACTGGGATATGATTAGTGCTGGGGTTGGTCTTAATCTTCGAGCAAAGGGTGTTGCCATCCATTTCAGGCATCATCACATCGCTGACCACCAGATCAGGCTTCGTATGGAGAACTTCTGACAGGGCCTCACGACCATTGGTACAGGCTCTGACATCGTAATCTTTACTCAACTCATTCTCAAGATAGCCTCTGATTTCATCGTCGTCTTCTGCAATAACTATTGTCATCTTGTAATTAGATGGCAGGTCGATAACCGGAGCATCCGATTCCTCTACCGTCTCTTCGATGATAGGCTCCACGAAGTTGGAGGCTTCTTCCTCCAAGATCATCTCTTCGGGCTTCAGATGGGCATTGCCCAGAGGTACGGTAACAACGAATTCACAGCCCTCATTCAGGTTATGGGCAGAGATCGTGCCATGATGTAACTCCACCAATGAGCGTGTCAGGTCCAAACCAATACCTGTTCCCACGTTTCTGTCGTTGACCGTTGAGACGGTCTGATAGAAGCGTTCAAAGATCTTGTCCAGTTTATCTTCAGGTATCTTTTCACCGTTGTCTCTGATTGCGATTGTGGCATCATTATCGTCATGAGTAATACGGATACCTATCTCACCACCACTGGGCGTGAACTTGAAGGCATTGGATAGGATATTCATAATGACCTTGTCGAAATTCCGACGGTCTATCCATATCGGCAGGGACTCGGTGTCGTGCTCGAAATTGAAGGTCAGACGTTTGGCTTTAGCCTGACTCTGGAAGAGTTCGAAGATTTCTTTGACAAACGGAACAAGGTCGGTCTCCATCATTCGCATCTGCATCTGTCCCTTGTCAATCTTACGGAGGTCCATCATCTGGTTGATGAGGTTCAGTATTCGTTCTGCATTACGTTTGATGGTTTCATAGACACCCTTTCTGTGCGGATCGTCCTCATTCTTAATAAGCGAAAGCAGCGGTGTAACAATCAGCGTCATCGGCGTACGGATCTCATGACTGATATTCATGAAGAAACGCAACTTTGCATCACTCATCTCCTCAGCATGGATATGCTCCTGGATACGTAAGCGGGTCTGTTCCTTACGCCTGCGATTCAGTATCAGCTGCCAAACGAGGATACCAAAAGCAATAAGGTAAAGACAATAAGCCCATGCAGAACGATACCAGGGACTGTGTATAATCACTGTAAACGTCTTCTCAGGAGTCTCAATGTTGTTACGCTCAGCCTTGATACGGAAACGATAGGTTCCTGGCGACAGATGAGTGAAGGTTAATTCGTTCACACCAGGCTGCAGTCGGGTGTAAGTCTCACCATTGATACTATAAGAATAAATAATATGTTCTGGATTATCATACGTCAGCGTCGAGAGCTGAATCGCAAAATGATTATCCTGATGACTCAACTCGAAACGGTCAGCAGCAATGACCGTCGTATCACAGATCTGATAACTACCGGATCTGGAATTGCTATTGATCGGCTGCTGGTTGACGATAAACGACACCAGTCTTACCTTTGCATCCCATGGCACCTGGCGAATCTGTTCTGGAGAGAACCATGTAATACCAGCGACACCACCAAAGAGCATCACCATCATATGCCCTCTGTCGATGG
>JAEENF010000235.1 GCA_016283605.1 Prevotella sp. | reverse complement strand
CCGGTATTGAGAAGCAGGTGTGCGAGGATTCTCGTACCATGATTACTGCCGAGGGCGAAGGTGTCATCGACTATGTGGACGCTACTACCATCCGTATCCTGTACGATCGTACGGAGGATGAGGAGTTCGTCAGCTTCGAGCCTGCCCTGAAGGAGTACCGTATTCCTAAGTTCCGTCGTACCAACCAGAACATGACGATTGACCTGCGTCCTATCTGTGAGAAGGGTCAGCGTGTGAAGAAGGGCGACATTCTGACTGAGGGTTATGCTACCGAGAACGGCGAGTTGGCTCTGGGTCGTAACCTGCTGGTGGCTTACATGCCTTGGAAGGGTTACAACTATGAGGATGCTATCGTGCTGAACGAGCGTATTGTACGTGAGGACGTACTGACCTCTGTCCATGTCGATGAGTATTCACTCGACGTTCGTGAAACCAAGCGTGGTGCTGAGGAGTTTACAGCTGATATTCCTAACGTCAGCGAGGAAGCTACTAAGGACCTTGATGAGAATGGTATCATCCGTGTGGGTGCCCGCGTAGAGCCCGGCGATATCCTGATTGGTAAGATTTCGCCTAAGGGCGAGAGCGATCCATCACCTGAGGAGAAGCTGCTTCGCGCCATCTTCGGTGACAAGGCTGGCGACGTGAAGGATTCTTCACTGAAGGCTAACCCCTCACTGACTGGTGTCATCATCGACAAGAAGCTTTTTGCCCGCGCCATTAAGACCCGTCAGACCAAGCAGCAGGATAAGATTACGCTGGCTAAGATTGACGAAGAGTATCAGGCAAAGGTTGATGACCTGAAGGACATCCTGATTGAGAAGCTGATAACTCTGACCAAGGGTAAGACTTCGATGGGTGTCAAAGATTATACCGGTGCTGAAATCATTGCCAAGGGTGCCAAGTTCACGATGACTGCTCTGAAGAATCTTGAGTATGGTGACATTCAGACCAACAACTGGACCAGCGACGAGCACAAGAATGATCTGATTGCCAAGTTGATTATCAACTACATGAAGAAGTTCAAGCTGCTCGATGCTGAGAACAAGCGTAAGAAGTTTGCCATTACCATCGGTGACGAGCTGCCCTCAGGCATCCTGCAGATGGCTAAGGTATATGTAGCCAAGAAGCGTAAGATCGGTGTCGGCGATAAGCTGGCCGGTCGTCACGGTAACAAGGGTATTGTATCGAAGGTGGTACGTCAAGAGGATATGCCGTTCCTCGAGGATGGTCGTCCCGTTGACTTGGTACTGAACCCGCTGGGTGTGCCTTCTCGTATGAACCTCGGTCAGATTTTCGAGGCTATCCTCGGTGCTGCTGGTAAGCGTCTGGGCGTGAAGTTTGCTACACCTATCTTCGACGGTGCCAAGCTTGACGACCTTGCAGAATGGACCGACAAAGCCGGTCTGCCACGTCTCTGCTCTACACACCTGTATGATGGTGAGACTGGTGAGAAGTTCGACCAGCCCGCTACGGTAGGTATCACCTACTTCTTGAAACTCGGTCACATGGTTGAGGATAAGATGCACGCCCGTTCTATCGGTCCGTACTCTCTCATCACTCAGCAGCCTCTCGGTGGTAAGGCTCAGTTCGGTGGTCAGCGTTTTGGTGAGATGGAGGTTTGGGCATTGGAGGCCTTTGGTGCCAGCCATGTGCTGCAAGAAATCCTGACCATCAAGTCTGATGATGTGGTAGGTCGTGCTAAGGCCTATGAAGCTATCGTGAAGGGCGAGCCCATGCCTACTCCTGGTATTCCCGAGTCACTCAACGTGCTGCTGCACGAGTTGAAGGGTCTTGGTCTCAGCATCAAGATGGATTAATGAGAGTTAAGAGTTAAGAATTAAGAGTTAAGAATTAAAAGTTATATATTGAAATATGGCTTTCAAGAAAGATACAAAAGTAAAGACAAACTTTACCAAGATAACCATCGGACTGGCTTCGCCTGAAGAGATTCTCGAGAGTTCGTTTGGTGAGGTTACCAAGCCTGAGACCATCAACTATCGCACCTATAAGCCTGAGCG
>JAEENF010000234.1 GCA_016283605.1 Prevotella sp. | reverse complement strand
TTGATCTTGTAGGGCCTGTCGGTTTGTGTCAGGTCTTTGTTGCGCATATCCTTTTCCTTAACGGTGCTCCACCACTGCTTGCGGTTTTCATCTATTCCTATCAGGCATACCGCCAAATCATCACGAAACTCCTGGGCAGCATAGCGAATATTTGGCATCTGGGCCATACACGGTTGGCACCACGATGCCCAGAAATCTACCAACACATATTTCCCGCGAAACTCATTCACATTACCAAGTGGCCCATTATACAGTTTCAGATTCATATAATCACCTACCTTCAGCGGTTTCATCGTAATCTTCTCGTCCTTCTGGAATCGCTCACTATATGCCCGAAGTTCCAAGGAACCCCAAATCTCAAAACTCTGTGCCGACATATATGTTCCCAACGTACTATCATTGACGAAGGCCTTCATAGGCGGATAATCAGGGAATCGCACCAAGAGCGAGTTCATCATATCGTCCACCTCCCTCTCTGTGTAAGGATAAAGCGTGGGATTTCGGCGGAAGGAGTAGAACACATCGCCAGCAGCATCGATAACACTATACGGGCTCTTGCCAGTGCAGGCATATTCCAGGATATAGCGCTCAAATTTGTCTTTCTCCTTTTTTCCAATGGCGCGAATGGAATCACGTTGGGCGTCACTTAGGTTATAGAGCTGAGACATGTTGTTCTGATTGAGATATGCCTGACGAAGACTGTCGTACCTATGTTGATAGCGCACCATCTCCAATGTCGATGGCGAGCCTTCCACCTTATCTATATAGCGGAGTCTGAAGCCGTCGTCCTCGTCGCCTATATGGATGGTAATACTATCGCCACCCTTCACCACGATGGGCACACACTGAGGACCACGACGCTGGAACAAGAGGTTTACATTATACTCGTATGGCACATAGCCATGCATCGTCCCTACCCGATGCAGCGAGTCGAAACTGATAGAATCGTGCAGTTGCATCTCACGTTCTATCATCGAATACATATAAAGTTTCTGCGGTTCGCTGGCAATGGCGGAGTCTATTCTTACCGTTACAGCAAATCGATTCTCAGGTATCCCTACCCACTTCTGGGCAAGACTGTTTACAGTCCATACTGCCATCATCATCAGAAACAATAATCTCTTCATCTCACTTGCAAAGGTACTCCAATTCCTTGAGAAACCAAAATGTTTTACCATATTTTCATAAATGTTTTATAACGTGCGAATAACTTCGTCCCAATCTTTAGCACTGCCTTTCTTGCCAAAGGTCTTTTCGTAGAGACGGCTGCGGACGGTGGAGATGGCAGCCTTGCTACGAAGAGTAAGAGCGGCAATACGTACAGGCTCAAAGCCTGATTTTAGCAGCAAACAAACATGGAACTCATGAGGTGTTGGATGGCAAAGACGCATCAGACGGGTTGAGAAACCTTCATACACTTGATTGACAGCTTTGGAAAGTTCCTGCCAATCCTCGTCAATCGGATGTTCAATGTCCGAGAGTGTTGCGAGGCGCTGCCAGACAGGGGTTGCCTCAATCGCCATCGCTGCCTGTTTCAGCTCATCAGCGTCAACTTTGGCATAGTCACGCTTCAGTTGTTCAAGGTGCTCGATACGCATCTCCATCAATTCCTGTCGACGGCGATGGCGCTGGATGTAGGTGGTGAAAAGCACAGTCAGCACCACCAGCAAAGCCACGCCTATAATAATTATAGTATGCTTCCTGTTGTTTTCATCCCTCAGTTTCTCGTTCTCCTTCTCCTGTTTCTGGTTATGATAGAAGGCATCTGCTTGAGCGATGGCCTCGCTGTTGGCAATACGGTTCAAGGCGTTGTTCAGTTCGATATAGTTGCTAAGATGTCCGTCGGCTTCTTCCTGTTGCCCTCGAAGGATGCAGATATGCGCGAGAACCTCGTGGGCATCACGTTTACTCACAGAATTGCCGTCTTTCATCACCTTTTCACCATAGTAATAGGCAGAGTCTGGCTGACCAATATTATAGTAAATCTGACAAAGCAAGGCGTACACCTTATGTCGTTCCGCTGTTGGTATACTGTCTTGTAGTGGTAAAGCCAAAGGCTTGGCTGTGTGATAGTGACCTAATTCTGCATAACCCTTGGCCAAATCGAACTGAATCTCCGTCTGTAGGCTGTCTTGTCCTGACTCTTTTGCGAGTTTAGAGGCTCTTTGGAGATTATCAAACTTATTTCCTGGAATGTTATGGTAGGAGGTACTGATATCGAGCAAAGCCTGTATCATGCCTACGGTGTCTTCCTCCTGCTGGCAGTATTCAAAAACCCTGCTGGCATACATACGTGCTGCCTCAGGCATGTTATGATGCAGTTGCAGTTTGGCTGTCTTACTGTAAAGCCTGTTCCTCAACTCTAGGTTCTTGCCGTCGGACAACATATCCTCTGCCTTATGGAAGTAACCGAGTGCCTTAGGGCTGTCACTACAGTTGGCGTAGATCTGTCCTGCGATGATATAACTGCGCAATAACTTCTGTCTGTCGCCAAGATTCTCATAATAGTCCACCAACTGTCGGGCTGTCTCCAGATTGCGATATGGTCTGATTTCATCGCTCATCTCCGCTAAGAGCAGGAGATAATACATTCTGAGATCTTCCGACTGACGGGCTATCTCGTCCTTGATGGCTACGACTTCCTTTTTGGCGAGTTCCCTATTCTGACGATGGTCTATCTTCTCGAGTTCGTGACTGTAATAGTCATGCCCCGTCTGATGGCAACTTATCATCAAGAACGCGTTTAGCAGTGCCGCAAAGATAATTTTCATTTCCTTCATAGCCTGCAAAGTTACTAAATATCTCTGACACTCCCACCATTCTCATCCCAAAAACAGCCTATGTAAACGATTTGCAAACTATTTCTCGTACAATATGGCTGTATGATGAAGCGTCTTTAGCTTTTTCCCGTTTTTATAGACTTCCCCAACACCTGTCGTCCTCATGCCAGAAGCGCTTATCGAGCCTCCCGTCATTTTCATGAGGAAGGCGGCAGGGTCGTATTTCTCCAGCATCATCAGTTCGTGAGCCCTCTCTCTGCTATAGACATCAAGCAGGTCTGAACCTTTTCGTAACATCGGCGATGCATTCTGCTTAACCAACACGATACCGTAGCCGGTACCTTTCTCAATCTCCTTGCAGTGGAAGGCCAGTTTCCCTTCAGCCATAGACTTACATCGTTATGACTGGGCATTGAGGGGGAAATGTCCCACAATGCCAGGACAGCGGTGGAGCAGCAGTTCGTAGCGCTCACGGGCTGTGGCGCTACGTGGGTCGAAGGCGTCGAGCTACGTGGGTCGTCGGCCTCGATGTACGTGGGTCGAGGGCTTCGAGCTACGTAGGTCAAAGAGGACAACATAAGAAAACCCTCGGCTGAGTCCGGAAATCGAATGCCGAGGGTGTAGGTCTGAAAGTAGTTTCAGGATTTTATCCGTTAATCCTGGAAATAGACGCGCTTGACGCGGTTGGAGACACCGGTGAGTATCTCGTAGGGGATGGTGTCGGTGATATCGCTGAGCACAGTGACGGGCAGATGCTCACCGAAGATCTCCACCTGATCGCCCTCGCGACAATCGATGCCCGTGACGTCGATCATCGCCACATCCATGCAGATATTGCCCACATACTCCGCCTTCTGTCCATTCACCAGACAGTAACAATGACGATTGCCCAGATGGCGGTTCAAGCCATCGGCATAACCGATAGGTATGGCTGCAATCACGGAGTCGTGGTCAATCTTGCCCTTACGGCTATAGCCAACGGTATCACCAGCAGGCACATGACGCATCTGGAGAATGGTGGTCTTCAAGGTAGAGACGGTATGAAGGATACGATTATCACGCGGATCAACGCCGTAGAGGCCGAGTCCCAGACGACACATGTCCATCTGACGCTCAGGGAAATGCTCGATACCCGCAGAATTGTCCATATGACGCAGAATCTTATGACTGAAAGCAGCCTGGAGTTCCTTGCTGCCGGCTTCAAACTTTGCGAACTGCTCGGCCGAGAAGATATCGAAGTCATCGCTATCAGAACCCACAAAATGTGAGAACACCGAACGTGGGATGATGGCATTCTGGTGCTTCAGACGGTCGATAAGCTCATCGATGTCATTGATAGGGTCAAAGCCAAGACGATGCATGCCCGTATCGAGCTTGATATGCACAGGCCAGCCTGTGATACCCTCCTTACGGGCAGCCTTTATCAGCGCATCCAATAGGCGGAAACTATAAACCTCAGGCTCCAAGTCATAGTCGAACATAGTTTTGAAGGCGGTCATCTCCGGATTCATAATCATGATATTCGCTGTGATACCAGCCTTACGGAGTGTGACGCCCTCATCAGCCACAGCCACAGCGAGATAGTCGACACGGTGATCCTGCAGGGTCTTTGCAATCTCCACTGCCCCAGCGCCATAGCCATCGGCCTTTATCATACAGACCATCTTGGTCTCGGGTTTCAGGAAAGAGC
>JAEENF010000233.1 GCA_016283605.1 Prevotella sp. | reverse complement strand
CCACTCTTAACTCTCCACTCTCAACTTGAGTCTTTCGGCGCTGGTATAGAAGTGACGTTGCTTTCGGCTATTCCTGCCGGTAGTGGACTGGGTACATCAAGTATCCTGGCGTCAACTGTGCTGGGAGCCCTGAACGACTTCTGTGGTCTTGGCTGGGATAAGAACGAGATCGGTCGTCGTACGATGATGCTCGAACAGATGCTTACCACTGGTGGTGGCTGGCAGGATCAGTTTGGCGGTGTCCTTGGTGGCGTGAAACTGTTGCAGACGGGTAGGGGCTTTGACCAGAGTCCTCAGGTACGTTGGCTACCGAATGACTTGTGGACACAACCGGAATGTCGTGCCTGTCACCTATTATATTATACAGGTATCACACGAACGGCGAAAAGTATCTTGGCCGAGATTGTGCGTAGAATGTTCCTCAACCATGGTGGTGAACTGAGTATGCTTCGTGAAATGAAGACGCATACCATGGAGATGTACGAGGCTATTCAGTGTAATGACTTCCAGCAGATGGGCCAGCTTGTCAGGAAGACTTGGTCTCAGAATCAGGCTTTGGATCGTGGAACAAACCCACCACCAGTGGCTGCACTGACCAGTCTGGTCGATGATCTCTGTCTGGGGTATAAGTTGCCTGGTGCAGGTGGTGGCGGCTATCTCTATATGATTGCCAAAGACCCTGAGGCGGCAGCTCGTATCAAACAGATCCTGGGCGAGCATCGTCAGAATAAGAACGCCCGATTTGTAGAGATGACGCTTTCGACCACAGGATTGCAAATCAGCAGGAGCTGATTTGAGTGAATAGTGAATAGTTAATAGTGAATAATGGAGTTTAGGACGGTTGTGGATATTCCCAATCCGGGATTCAGGATTGGCCCTTGCGAATCAATGCTTTTCGTGGGCTCATGCTTTGCCGATAGTATCGGGCGTCGCTTTCAGGAAGAGAAATTCCGGGCGGTAGTCAATCCTTTTGGCGTGATGTATAATCCCGCTTCCATCCTCCATACAATTGAGCGCCTGGTGAAACAGGGGGACGGTTCTTTTGTTACATCGGCCGGTGTAACAAAAGAACCGTCCCCCTGTTTCACGTTCCTGACTCTTGGCACGAATCATGTGTATCGACTGAAGGAGACGGGCGAGATTGTCGATAATTGTCAGAAACGTCCACAGTCGCTGTTCATCGAGGAAGAATTGTCTGTCGATGAGTGCGCAGATTATCTGATGAAGGCTATCGATCTTCTCCATCAGATGAATCCTGAGATGCGCATCGTACTTACCGTTAGCCCCATTCGGTATCGCAAATACGGTTATCATGGTTCGCAGCTCTCCAAGGCCACCCTCCTTCTGGCAGTCGATAAAATCCATAAGCATCCGTGTAAATCCGTGGCCTATTTTCCCGCCTATGAGATCATCAACGACGAACTGCGTGATTACCGTTTCTATAAGGAAGACATGCTGCACCCCTCTGATCAGGCGGTGGAGTATATCTGGCAGCGGTTCTCAGAGGTCTATCTGAGCGATGAGGCCAAGGCCTTCCTCAAAGAGTGGGCTCCTTTGAAGGCCGTGTTGAATCACAAGCCCTTTGACCCCGATTCCAAGGACTACAAGGCCTTGATGGATAAAACAATGTTAAAAGTAGCTGAGTTATCGGAAAAATATCCTAACTTTGCACTTTAAAACAAAAATACGTTAGAAATGAAATACTCGATTGAGAAGGTGGCGACGCTCATCGGAGCCCGTCGCTACGGAACACTCCAAGGCGATATCCGCTGGCTGCTGACAGACAGTCGCAGTCTTTGTTTCCCTGAGGAAACGCTTTTCTTTGCATTGAAGACCCAGCGCAACGATGGGCATCGTTATATTGATGATCTCTACCGTCGTGGTGTACGTCATTTCGTGGTGGAACAGGTGCCTGAGCATTATGATACCCGTTTCCCTGAGGCTAATTTCCTACGCGTTCCCCATACGTTGGCTGCTCTCCAACGACTGGCAGAGCGTCATCGCGATGAGTTTGACGTGCCTGTGGTGGGCATCACCGGTTCGAATGGTAAGACGATGGTCAAGGAGTGGCTTTATCAGCTGCTCCTGCCGTCGCAGAAGATTGTGCGTTCACCCCGCAGCTATAACTCCCAGATTGGTGTGCCTCTCTCTGTGTGGCTGTTGAACGAACAGACGGAGGTGGGTATCTTCGAGGCAGGTATCAGTCAGCCGGGTGAGATGCTCGCTCTGAGGGATATCATCCAGCCTACCATCGGTGTACTCACCTGTCTGGGCAGTGCCCATCAGGAAAACTTCCGTTCGATGGAGGAGAAGTGTATGGAGAAGCTGGAATTGATGCACGACACTCAGGCGATGATCTATTGTTCCGACAATGATGTGGTGAGCCGCTGCATCCGTCGTATGAATTATCAGGGCGAGAAGATAGTCTGGTCGCAGTGTGATGAGCAGGCTGCTCTGTTTGTGAAGAACATTGAATGCAGTAAGGATTCAGATTCTACGTTGATAACTTATCGTTACAAGGATGAGGAAGGCCGTTTCGAGATTCCCTTTATTGATGAGGCTTCTATCGAGAACTCCATCACCTGTGCGGCTGTTGCTTTGCATCTGGGTCTCACCACAGAGCAGTTGACCGAGCGCATGCCTCAGCTGGAGCCAGTGGCCATGCGCCTGGAGGTAAAGGAAGGTCAGCGTGGCTGCATCCTCATCAACGACTCCTATAACTCCGATATAAACTCCCTCGATATCGCTCTCGACTTTATGCAGCGCAGGAACGTTCCCCTCAAACCTACACTTATCCTGAGTGATATGTACCAGACCGGTACTTTGCCCGAGGCACTTTATGCCCAAGTCAGTGACCTCTGCGTGAAGCGCGGTGTGGAGAAGTTCATCGGTATTGGTCCGGAACTTACGGCACAGGCTGATAAGATTCGCATCAACGAGAAGTACTTCTTTGCCGATGTGCAGCATTTCCTTTCCAGCGATGTTTTCCAGAGCCTGCGCAATGAACTGATTCTGTTGAAAGGTGCGCGTTCTTTTGGCTTCGATCAGATCACGGAACAGTTGGAGCAGAAGGTACATGAGACCATTCTTGAAGTAAACCTCAATGCCGTCGTAGAGAACCTGAACTATTACCGCTCTTTCCTGAAACCCGAGACCAAGATGGTCTGTATGATAAAGGCCGATGGCTATGGCGCTGGGGCAGTGGAGATTGCAAAGACCCTGCAGGATCACCGTGTCGACTATCTCGCTGTGGCTGTGGC
>JAEENF010000232.1 GCA_016283605.1 Prevotella sp. | reverse complement strand
AAAATTTCGATTAGAAGTGGATACCGAGAGTTTGCCGGCCGGAATCTTATCATCATTCATGGCCAGACAAGCGGAACATCCCGGCTGACGAATCTCGAAACCAGCCTCAGCAAGAATCCTGTCGAGACCTTCTTCGCGAATCTGCTGATCCACAGCCCACGAACCAGGTACCAGCCAGGCAACGACATCAGGAGATTTCTGACGGCCCTTCACGATAGAGGCAAAAGCCCGGAAGTCCTCGATGCGTCCATTGGTGCATGCGCCCAAGAAGACATAGTCGACTTTCGTACCGAGCAGTTTCTGTCCGGCCTCGAAACCCATATAGTCGAGCGCTTTTGCAAAGCCTACCCCACCCTCTACAGGAATCGCCTCCGTGATACCGATACCCATACCTGGATTCGTGCCGTAGGTGATACGGGGTTCTATATCGGCAGCATCGAAGGACAGTTCTCGATCGAAAACGGCATCATCGCCACTCTTCAACGTCTTCCAATAGGCGACAGCCTCCTCCCACGCCTCACCCTTCGGCGCAAACTCCCGACCCTTCAGATAAGCAAAGGTCGTCTCGTCGGGAGCGATGAATCCACCTCGGGCGCCCATCTCTATAGAGAGGTTACAGAGTGTCAGACGGCCTTCCATTGACATCGCCCTCACCACCTCGCCGGCATACTCTACAAAATAGCCCGTAGCCCCGGATGTCGTGATCTGAGCCATCAGATAGAGCGCTACATCCTTGGCCGTAACACCTTTGCCTAATGCCCCATTGATGGTTATCCGCATCGACTTCGGTTTCTGTTGCAGGATACACTGTGAAGCTAATACCATCTCCACCTCCGAAGTACCGATGCCGAAAGCCACGGCACCCATCGCACCATGTGTAGAGGTATGGGAATCGCCACAGACGATGGTCATTCCCGGCAAGCTCAAGCCCTTCTCCGGACCTACGACATGAATGATACCGTTATCCTTCGACATCATCCCATAATGGGTCAATCCGAACTCTGCGGCATTCCTCGCGAGAGCATCCACCTGAGCCCTGCTGACGGGATCGACAATCGGCTTATCCTGATCGTGTGTAGGTGTGTTGTGATCGGGCATACAGTAAATCTTCTCGGGACGGAAACACTTAAGACCACGAGTCCGCAACCCGTCGAAAGCCTGAGGCGAAGTCACCTCATGACAGTACAGACGGTCAATATACAACTGCGTAGGGCCGTCCGCCACTTGTTGCACGACGTG
This sequence comes from Prevotella sp., assembly GCA_016283605.1. GTDB lineage: Bacteria > Bacteroidota > Bacteroidia > Bacteroidales > Bacteroidaceae > Prevotella. The sequence continues at coordinate 4,875 of JAEENF010000232.1, read as the reverse complement.
TTTGTCCCAGATCTTATCAAATAAAGTATTCATTCTTCCTCTCTCTTGAATTTGTTAATACAGTCGATATAGGCTTCTACTGATGCAGTCACGATATCCGTATCCGCACCGAAGCCGTAATAGAGCGAACCGTCGTATTCTACCTGCATGTGCACCTTACCCACATCGTCCGAGCCCTTCGAGATGGCCTGGATGGTGAACTCCTTCAGCGTCATCTGTTTCATGATGATCTTCTTCAGCGCCTTGATGGCAGCATCCACAGGACCGTTGCCAGAGGCCGCAGCCTCGAACTTCTGTCCGGAGATGTCGAGTCCGATAGAAGCCACACTCTTCACGCCCTTACCTGTGGTCACCTGCAGGAAGTCGAGACGAACGGCATGGGCATCTGCGGTATCAGCACCTGCCAACATCAGTACGTCGGCATCCGACACTTCCTTCTTCTGATCGGCCAACTGCAGGAATTTCTCATAGATCTTATCCAACTTCTTATCGTCCAGCTCCACACCGTTCATGTGCAGACGATACTTCAGAGCTGCACGTCCTGAACGCGCTGTCAACAGGATACTGTTATCATCGATACCCACATCCTTCGGGTCCATTATCTCGTAGGTATGCACATTCTTCAACACACCGTCCTGATGGATACCTGAGGAATGGGCAAAGGCATTACGTCCCACCACAGCCTTGTTCGGCTGAACAGGCATATTCATCAGCGAGCTGACCATACGTGAGATTGGGTAGATCTTCGTCGTGTTGATGTTCGTATCAATACCCAGTCCCTTATGACACTTCAGGATCATCGCGATCTCCTCTAGTGACGTGTTTCCTGCCCGTTCGCCGATACCGTTGACGGTCACTTCCACTTGTCGGGCACCAGCCAACACACCGTTGAGAGAGTTCGCCGTAGCCATTCCCAGATCGTTATGACAATGGGTAGAAAGGATGGCACGATCGATGCCATCAACATGTTCCTTCAGATATTTGATTTTCTCGAAATACTCCTGTGGCAGACAGTAACCCGTCGTATCGGGGATGTTGACGACTGTGGCTCCAGCCTTGATGACCGCTTCCACAACCTGTGCCAGGTATTCGTTGTCGGTACGTCCTGCATCCTCACAATAGAACTCCACATCATCCACATAGCGCTTGGCGTATTTCGTCGCTGCCACAGCCCTCTCCAGTATTTCCTCGCGGGTGGAGTTGAACTTATAACGGATATGTTCGTCGCTGGTACCGATACCCGTATGGATACGCTTGTGCTTGGCGTACTTCAACGATTCGAAAGCCACATCAATATCATGTTCTACGGCACGTGTCAGCGCACAGATTACTGGCCAGGTGACGGCCTTGGAAATTTCTATCACACTGTTGAAGTCGCCCGGACTGGAAATGGGAAATCCGGCTTCAATCACGTCCACGCCTAACTGTTCCAGCGCCTTAGCCACCTGAATCTTCTCGATGGTGTTCAACTGGCAACCAGGCACCTGTTCTCCATCTCGGAGTGTCGTGTCGAAAATGTAAAGTCTGTCGTTCATCTTTTTACTATATTACTATTTCACTTTTCACTATTCACTAAAAAAGCCCTTCACACTCGGAAGTGAGAAGGGCTCTATATCATTTCATTCGTTTCTACCTTTTTAATATATATACACCTTGTCACTTCCGACTGCGCCCTGCAGTCGAATAATAATAAGGCCATTAAGTAGATTCAAACACTTCATATTATCGTTTTCTATTAAAATCGGGTGCAAAGTTAAAGCATTTCTGTGAAACCAACAAACATTTTGCAAGTTTTTTTGCTAAAAAAGTGTCATATTCACACATTTTACACTAATTCATAGACTTCACTTGGCACTTTTCGCTTCAGCACTTCAAGCAGGATGTCCTTACCAGGGATGATACCGTAGCTACGCAAAGTAGCGTCGACCGTCTTCCGCGCCAGCTCAGGATGATTGTTCTCCTCACTCAAGTGACACAGCCAGACGTGCTTCAACCGTTCCGTCATATTCTCCGCCAACATCTGTCCGCATTCCCTGTTCGAGAGATGCCCACTGGGACTGATGATACGATCTTTCAGATACTGAGGATAAGGTCCGCCCTGAAGCATCTCTACATCGTGGTTAGCCTCTATCACCAGATAGTTGGCCTGACCGATCCGTTCTTTCATATCCTCCGTAAAACTGCCGGCATCGGTGATAATGACAAAGGTGATACCGTCGGCCTCGATCTGATAACCCACATTCTCACTGGCATCGTGAGGCACAAAGAATGGCGTCACCAGAAAGTCACCAATCTGAAGGGGTGTCCCCACTTCCACAAGCCGCCTTTGCTCAGGGGTCAGCTTCCGTTGTACACAATAGTTATGGTCGATGCCCTTATGAACCTTCTCTGTGGCATAGACCGGCACATGATAGTCGTGACTGAACGCTCCCACCGACTTGATATGGTCTGCATGGTCATGCGTAATCAGGATATGGTGCACCGACGCGAGGTTGATGCCATATTCCTTTGCATGCTTCTTGAGCGTTCTTATTCCTACTCCTATATCTATCAACAAGCCGTCGGTTGCAGTGCTGAGATAATAACAATTACCGCTGCTACCGCTCCCAAACGATATAAATTTCAGCATTTTGGTTATTATTTTCTGCAAAAGTACGCAAAAAAGAATGGATAACCAAAGAAAAGTGACAACTTAGGCAGTCTTTTTTAATATTTTAAACAATAAAACATTTTTTTGACGTCCGTCAGAAGGGGAGTCCAACGGCGAAATGAAAGGCCAGATCACGACTCAGACGCGGATGAACAAGGGGGAAATGCTTTTCATCATCGTTCTCGTAAGCCGGATTCACAGCTTTCATACCTAAGTCAAAACGGAGAATGAAATAGTCGAAATTCAGTCGCAGACCCAGACCGTAGCTCACCGCCAGATCCTTCAACAGTCTGGAGAACTTAAACTGGCCGCCAGGTTGTGCGGTATATTCGCGAAGGGTCCAGATGTTTCCTGCATCAACGAACAAAGCCCCACCAAACTTCCAGAAGAGTGCCGTACGATATTCCAGGTTCAGGTCGAGTTTCATATCACCCGTCTGTGTGATGAAGTTGATATTGCCGTCATCATCCTTATACCTACCGGGACCCAGACTTCTCACACTCCATCCGCGAACACTATTGGCACCTCCCGAGAAGTAACGTTTCTCGAAAGGCAGAATCGTGCTGTTGCCATAGGGATAAGCGATACCCAGACCTACATGAAACACCAACTGGTCGCGATAGCGGGAGATCAGCTGATGGGTAAAGTCGATGTCGCCCTTCGCATACTGGGCATAGATGATATTAAACACACTATACTGCCCATCGCTGACTTGTTGGGCGTGGAGCATCCGACTGAAGGCGCGCAACAGGTTACCTGCCGTTTCCACATTAGTCTTGATGGCCATCCTGCCGTTATTATAACTATAGCGGAAACCCATCTTCATGATAAACAGATCCTCATAGTTATAGCTCAGGATGGCGTTGTAGTTGCTTGTATTATTGAGATACTCATCCTGGAAGGTGTCACTGATCCAAGGCATGAAGATATAATTCAGGTTCAGCACATCAAACTGATACTGGTCGTGATGATTCTGGGGTTTCCATTTATAAGTCCAGCCGGCAGAGAGCACACGCCGGTGAAACTCCGGACGGTTCTGCGTATCATAGAGCAACGACACCTCACTGGTGGCGATCATATTCCTTCTGACTTCACGATTCAGGAAAGGGGCGATAAATCTCGGGAAACTCAGACGACTCTCCACACTGTACTCGATGAAGTCCTGATTCGAATAGCCCTCCAGTCCCTTAATGGCCTCATAGGCACCACGCAACTGTACGCTGAAGGTTTCCGACCCGCGGAAGAGGTTACGGTTCTGATAGGTCAACGAAGCTGCAGCACCCAGATCGCCAGCCGTGTTCGTACCCTCCGGCTGGAAACTCAACGTCGAGGGCTTATTGGTCTGGATTTGCACCAGCGCATCCAGCTGCGCCGAGTCAGGATCAGTCTGAAAACTGATGTTCGTATACCTCACGGCACCCAGTCGTCCAAAATGCGTATAGGTATTCTGCAAAGCATCGGCAGAATAAGCATCTCCCTCTTCCAGGAAGGTATTTTCCCGAAGGACATGCTGACGTAGGTGAATGACCGTATCCTGAGGGTCACCGCTGGCGAAATTCACGCTTCGGATACTAAACCGGCTATGAAGGGTGTCAGCCGTATCGCCCGTACGATAGCGACGCAGGATCAGTGTGACGTCAGCATGACGCGTCGACTGCACCGTATCAATCTGATAACTGATAAATTCCTTGTGGAATCGGTAATAGCCGTTATTCTGCAGGTATTTCGTCAGTCGCGAACGTTCCTCGTTCAACGCCTCAATATTCATGACCATTCCCTCATGCAACTGGTGCTGATGTTCCAACAGTCTGTCGATACAGCTGTCCTGAATGTCATATTTGAGCTTTCTGACGCGATAGGGTTCACCGGGATGAAGAATGTAGAAGGCGTCGATCTTCTTGCCCTTGGTCTCCGTATACAGCTCCACCTGACCGTCCATATAACCCTTATTCTGCAGGGCCATCTGGAGGTCCTTACACGATGACTCTGCCAACAGGGTGTCGTAGACCACAGGGGCCTCACCCATCGCACGCAACGTACGGTTTACCCATTTCGATGTGTCGCTGCCCGCCATCGCATAGACACCTAAGGGAATCTTCAGCGTCGAGAACCAGCGGGAGTTGCCTTTTTGTCTGACGTAGTTCTTCAACTGCGAGGTACTGATGTCCGGATACTTCCCATCCGCTAAGACTTTAACATTGTTCAGCATCAATTCGCCATCGGGA
>JAEENF010000231.1 GCA_016283605.1 Prevotella sp. | reverse complement strand
GTCTGGCTACACAGATTGGTTCACAACTGGTCAACGTGCTCTATATTCTTGACGAGCCGTCGATTGGTCTGCACCAGCGCGACAACGAACGCCTTATCAAGTCATTAAAGGAGTTGCGCGACTTAGGTAACACCGTGATTGTCGTAGAACACGACGAGGACATGATGCGCCAGTCAGACTATATAGTCGACATTGGTCCACGTGCTGGCCGTAAGGGTGGCGAGGTGGTGTTCCAAGGCACCATCGACGAGATGCTGAAGACGGATACCATCACGGCACAATACCTGAACGGAACCATGCGCATTGCCATGCCCGAGAAGCGTCGCAAGGGCAATGGCCACGAACTGGTGCTGCGAGGCTGTACGGGCAACAACCTCAAGAGCGTAACGGCTACCTTCCCATTGGGTAAGCTCATCGTCGTAACTGGTGTTTCGGGCTCTGGTAAGTCGACACTGGTCAACGAGACGCTCTACCCCATCCTATCCAAGCACTTCTACCGCTCGTTGCAACAGCCCATGCCCTACGAGAGCATCGAGGGGCTGGAATATATTGACAAGGTGGTCAACGTCGACCAGAGTCCCATTGGCCGCACACCGCGCTCTAATCCCGCTACTTATACAGGTGTCTTCAGCGATATCCGCAGCCTGTTCGTCAACCTGCCCGAAGCACAGATTCGAGGCTACAAGCCCGGTCGCTTCTCGTTCAACGTGAAGGGCGGACGCTGCGAGACATGTGGTGGCAATGGCTATAAGACCATCGAGATGAACTTCCTGCCCGACATCCAAGTGCCTTGCGAGGAGTGTCACGGCAAACGCTACAATCGCGAAACATTGGAGGTTAGATTCAAGGGAAAGTCGATTGCCGACGTGCTGGACATGACCATCAATCAGGCCTGCGAGTTCTTCGAGAACGTGCCCGACATCCTGCGTAAAATCAAAACTATCCAAGACGTCGGTCTTGGCTACATAAAGTTAGGACAGCCCTCTACCACGCTTAGCGGCGGCGAGAGCCAGCGTGTCAAACTGGCTACCGAACTATCGAAGAAGGATACGGGTAAGACGCTGTATATTCTGGATGAGCCTACCACGGGTCTGCACTTCGAGGACATCCGCATTTTGATGGATGTGCTGCAAAGACTGGTAGATCGTGGCAATACCGTTATCATCATCGAGCACAACCTCGACGTCATCCGACTGGCTGACCACATCATCGACATGGGACCAGAAGGAGGACGTGCCGGAGGTACTATCCTTACCACCGGCACGCCCGAAGAAGTAGCAAAATCCAAGAAAGGCTACACGCCACGATTCCTGAAAGATGTTTTGAATAAATAAATTAACCGCAGATTATACAGATTATACAGATTGTTATGCAATAACGATGTGCGCCTTTATCTGTGGAAATCTGCGTAATCTGCGGTTAACTGACAATTAGACAATTAGTTCTTGACGAGTCTGACCTCGTAGATTTCACCAATCTGCTTGCGTGGCTTAGCCTGGAATTTTACACGAACCTGCTTCTTGCCTTTCAGCAACTCAGCGGGTATAGGATATGTCTCGTACTTGAATTCCGAGATGCGATACTTGCCCGTATTGTTCACCGACGTCACAACGACATCGTCGACAAGGATATCGAACTCATGACTCTTCCACTCGCCAACGCCCCAATACTTCAGGCGCAAGCTCAGCTCAGTCTGTCCGCCCGTCTGCAACAGATAGCTGAAATAGTGGCCGTCGCTGGCATCACGATAGAACACATCATTGGTGTTGCCCACATTCGAACGGTCGGTCTCCATAAAGTGGTCTGACTCAGGCTGCTGCTCACCGGGCTGCACCTTATCAACAGTGCGGTCTTCAAGGGCCTGACGCTCCTGCTCTCGTTTAGCCAAGTTATCGAGATAACCCTTATAGCTATTCTCCGAGAGTGCCAGCCAGTACATCATATAGCGGCTATCGTGCAACTCAAAGAAAGGCATCAGTTCATTGCGGATTTCGTTCTCCATACGCGT
>JAEENF010000230.1 GCA_016283605.1 Prevotella sp. | reverse complement strand
ACTCGTACCGCCCTCGCTGCCGACAGTGGCCTTGGTGTGTTCGGTGGCGGTGATGTTGAGTCGGGGATTCATCGGATTGCCTGTGAATTCCACATAGCTGCCGTCCTTGATGGAGAAGGTCTTCAGCGGGATGATGGGCAAAGAGTATTTCATCTCACCGTTGGAGAGGGTGTAACGACCTGTGAGGTTGATGCCTTCGTTATTGTATCTCAAGCGCAGGTCGCCGCCACCCATCAAGTCGATGTAGTTGCTCTGTTCAGCATTGAGGTTACAGAGGATACGGGCTCCCTCCGACACGCTGATTGTCAGGTCGGCCTCGATACCAGTGGGGGTGGGACGGGTGACAACGACCTGGGTGGTATCGCTGAAGTCTGTGAACTTTACCAACTCGTCGAGACGGTTGTCGGTAGACAGTGGAGAATCGAGCAACATATAGGTCATGTCTGTAGAACCTAATACGTCGAGACGACCACGCATGTTGAGCTGGTCGACAGGCCCCTGCATACGGGCAAAGAAGTTAACGAAGGCCTTGCCGAAGGCGATGGACTTGGACTCCTGCTTGGCGTTGATAAGCAGGAGGTTGCGGGCCCGCATACGCATATCCATAGTGACGTGCTCTGTGTCAGAGAAATCGACGCTACCCATTAAGTTCAGAGGCTGGTCGTTATAGGCGTAGAGTCCGAAGTTCTCCAACAACAACTGGCTGCCGACGATACGGACGGGGTCATTATCGAAACGCATCCGGATGCCGTAAGGCTGACTGACAAGATAGGCATCTTCCACGTAGATCTCACCATTGACCTTCGGATGGGCTGTGGTTCCTTTGATCTCGAGTTTACCTTCACCATAGCCTTCGAGACCGATGAGTTGGTCTGGTACGAAACCATTAGCTATCGACAACGGGAAACGGTTCATCGTAAAACTGGCATCGAGCTGTCCGTTGTCCATATTATGGTAGCTGCCACTGAGCAAGCCGAATTCTTCGCCGTCGAGCAACAGGTGGGCTTCGATGGCATGCGAACCATCTTCCTTCATAAGGTAAACCATTTCCGTGCTGATGTTTCCGATGGGTGAGTTCTCGAGGAACATACCTTGTACGGCCATATCGGAGGCCACGGATATGTGACCGTTCTGATCCTGAAGGATATGGTAGTCCCCTTGCAGGTAGCCGGAAACGTGTGGCAGATAGGGTATGACCGAGGTCAACTCGCCGAGGTCCAGACGGTTGATACTCACGGTGAGGTCTTGCTGCATTGTCGAGTCCTGGTTTTCAGTGTAGAGCTTCAGACCTGTATTGTCGTCGGCGATGAGATCGACTTTCGCTTGTATCTTGTTGCCTTTTCCAAGGAAGATGTAATTGTCTTTGTTCAGGTTGAATTCCTTGTAACCGATGGTAGGACGGTCGGGCATCAGCTTGAAACGTATACCTTCACTTTCCATTTCTGCCGTGGCACCGATGCGGATGCCCATACGCTCCTTGTCGTCATAGTAGCGCAGGCCGGCAAGAGCGCCGTGCTCATGCAGATGACCATCGATCAGGGCGTTGAACACGAACTGCGGATTACGGCGGTTGTTGCAGATCTGACCCTGATAGGTCAGACGTTCACCTCTCTGTGTGAGGTTCAGACGGATGGTGTCGATACGGGTGCTGTCATAGACGAGCGAGTAGAGATGACTCTGACCATTGATGCCTGTTATGGGAGAGGTGGTGAGGTCGAGGAACAGTTCCTTGAACTCGATGTTGCTGGTTTTCAACAGGTTGGAAATAGGGTTGTTGCGCTTGCTCTCCACATGAAGTTTCATGGTGGGCAGAAGTCGTTTGATGGCAGACTGGTCGATAATCCTCTGATCAAACTGTGCGATGGCGGAGTCGGAGAGTTGAGAGAACTGTTTAAGAAGACGTTCGTAACCACCACTGCCATCAAGTTTTACAATAAAATCACCGCTCTGAGCCCGTAGATAGGTGGTGTCTGGGTTGGTCTTCAACAGGATACCGATGTCCTCTGGGCGATAGCTTTTCTGCTCGTCCTGAATAAACAGGTCACTGAGGTAGCCATTAATAGAATGGGTCTGCTTCATGTCAGAGGTGATGTCGAGATGTCCACAGAGTCCGATGGCAAGGGTGTCGTTGACGAGTCGCATCCTATAAAGGTCTGCTCTTGCGATATCAGCGCTTATAGTGCCTTCTATGCGTTTTGAATTCAACAGGGCATCGATGCCGAGGCTACCGTTAAAGAGATTATTATGTCCTGTGAGGGTAGCTTGCGCCCGACCATTCTGAAGGGTGGCCTTGGCAGTCATGCCACTAAGATCCCAATGGCCGTATTGTAATTGTTGGATGGTAGCGTCGGCTGTAAGATGACTACGGTTGGAGAAGAAGTCGGTGCCGTAACCTTTGGCCTTGATGTCGGTAGTGACTGTGTAGAGCGAGTCTTTCGGCATAAAATGGTGCAGGTTCAGCTTGTTCACCTTGATGTCGGCATCATAGGTCATCAGCTCGGGAACCATCTGCCCTTTTGCATTGAGGGGGATGATGGCGTTGCCCTTCAGATGCAGGGTGCCGTTGCCTTCACGGGCGGTGAAGTCGGCTGCGTATTTGGTGGCATCGGCCTTGAGTGTGCCGTCGAGACTGATACCATTGGGGATACGGTAGTTACTCATCGTCTTGGAATCGAGTAGGGCGGTGACGAAACCTAGGTCCTGCGACTTGGCATTGAATTTCAGGTCTGCCTTCATCTTCGACGGCTCTGTCAGGTTGCCAGCTGTGCCGTTGACAGTCGCATGGAAGGCCGTGGGTAAGTTGATGTCAAGACCCGTAAACGCCATCTGCTGCATATTGCCATTGATGGAACCTTTGATGCTCAATGGGTGGTTGGGATAGCGTTGGATGAAGCGTTGGGGCATGTCGCCCATGAATTTCATCAGGTCTTGTTTGCCCAGTTGCGCATTGAGTCGCATTTTCATCTGCCCAGGATGCTTCGTGTCGAAAGTGCTGAAGTCCATGTCCACTTCCGTAAAGAGGTCACTATCAGGGGTTTTCAGATACAGGGCAGGAATCTGAACGTGACTGAAGGTGGAGTCGAGTCTGACGCCTCCCGTCATCGAGGTAATCTGCAATCCACTCTTCTCCTTCAGGGCTGTCTGACGTATATATAAAGATGTACCTGATGGGGTGTAGCTGATGGAGTCCAGACCGAGTTGGATGTCTGTAAGCGCGACGTGGTTGGCATCGAAACCTGCAATCTCCGGCTCCCACTTGTTGTTATAGGCTAATTTGCCGTTTGTCCAGTCGAAACTGCCGACCTGGTAGATCTTCTTGCCGAGGTCGATATTGGCTTCGCGGGCCACCGCATGTCCCATGAAGGCATCCACGTTGAGTGTATCGCCTGGCATACGGATCTTTAAGCTGGTTTGGTAGATGCTGAGGCTGTCGGCATTGATGATCCAGGCGAGTGCCGATGTGGTGGTATCGACGGCGGCTGTATCGCTGAGAATGATGTCCAGTCGGGCGTCAGAGAGTCGTGCACCGTTCACTTCTACCGTTTCCTTGTCGAGGTCGATGCCTCTCGACGACAACCAGAGTTCTTGCAAATCGCCTTTGACCTGCAGGTCGCTGATAAAACCGTTGGTATTGAGTTTGGCCTGTGTCACTGACAACTCGTCGATGATCACCTGTTTCCGGAACAGCGGCAACAGTCTGACGTCGACCACCATCTTCTTGATGTCAGCAATGGTGTCGTTGGCCTTGATGGCCATGAAATCATCTACACCTAAGTCCAATGGGAATGCCAGGTTGACATGTCCGACGGTGATGGTCATACCCGTCTTCTCTGATGCGATGGATGCCACCTTCTTCACCGCCCAGTTCTGAACTGGCGGCAGGTAGAGTAGTGCGGTAAGTATCATGAACAGCAAAATGGGTGTGAGTACCGCTATCCCCATCCATTTCAATGCTTTTTTCATTTGTTTCTGTCAATTGACGGTACAAAAGTACAACATTTCTTCGAGACAGAACGCTGATTTTAGTTAAAAAGTGATATTTACTTGGTTGATTGCAGATTATTTCTTATATTTGTACCCAAATATTTTAGTATTAATCCAAAACATCCTATCTTTATGAGAAAACTATTTTTATTATTACTTCTGTCAGTACTGACTTTAGGCGCACGTGCGATGAGCTTCGAGGAGGCACAGCGACATGCCTTGTTCCTTTCCGATAAGATGGCGTATGAACTGGGACTTACAGCTAGACAATATGACGAGGTCTACCAGATTAACTTCGACTATCTGTTGTTTGTCGAACCAGGTAGCGTGTATGGCAACTGGTGGCGCAGCCGAAATGCCGAATTACGTAGAATCCTGACCTCAGTACAGTATGCCGAATACGAGCGTACCTATCATTTCTACCGTCCTGTTCATTGGAGGGATGGGGCTTGGCACTATGGCGTGTATGGCTACTATACAGACCGTACTGTCTTCTATCGTGAACGTCCGAGGATTTATCACAGTTATCGGGGCGGACGCTATTTCGGACCTCGTCCAGGTGTAGCTCCAAGACCTGCTCCCAGACCACGCCCAGGTGTAGCTCCAAGACCTGCTCCCAGACCACGCCCAGGTGTAGCTCCAAGACCTGCTCCCAGACCACGCCCAGGTGTAGCTCCGCGTCCTGCCCCAGGTCCACGTCCGAATGGATTGCGTGACAGAGGCCCCGCTCCTCGTCCGTATGCTGGTCCACGTGCTAACGGCTTGCGTGATAGAGGACCTGCTCCTCGTCCGAATGCTGGCCCACGTGCTAACGGCTTGCGCGACAGAGGACCTGCCGCCCGTCCGAACGATGTTCGTCCCAACAGCGCTCGTCCGAATACTACTCGACCTAGTGGCACTCGTCCAAGTGGCGCTCGTCAGGGAACAGCGCCTTCACGTTCCAACAACTTGCGTCAGGGACCATACAATAACCGCCGTAATACCCGTGGTGGAACGACTGACAGACCAAGAAGAGATTTCCGTCGTTAATACGATTATCACTTGACCAAGCGGCCAAGTGCCTGCCATAGTGGATCATCGGGGAGGGGAGCCTCTACGGTGATCCGTTCTTTTGATACGGGATGGATGAAGTCTACACGACGCGACATCAACGAGATGCTACCGTCAGGATTGCTGCGCGGCGCACCGTATTTCAGGTCGCCCTTGATGGGACAACCCATCTCCGCCAGCTGACAACGGATCTGATGATGACGACCTGTCATCAGATTCACTTCCAGAAGGGTATAGTTATCAGAGTGTGCAATCGCACGATATTTCAGAATCGCCTTCTTGGCATTGGGCTTCTCATGGTCGTAGGCATAACTTTTATTCTGCTTCTCATTCCTCACGAGCCAATGCGTCAACGTCTGCCACCCTTGTATGGCGGCAGCAAATTCTTCACTCTTCACTCTTAACTCTTCACTCCTCACTATCGCCCAATACGTCTTATGCACCTCGCTCTCGGCAAACATCTTGTTCAGACGCGTCAGCGCCTTCGAGGTCCGTGCGAAGACCACAAGTCCTGAGACGGGCCGATCCAGACGATGTACCACACCGAGGAATACCTCCCCGGGCTTCTGGTACTTCACCTTGATATAATCCTTTACAATATCAGAAAGGGGGCGATCGCCGGTCTTGTCTCCCTGCACGATCTCCCCGCTCTGTTTATTGACAATGATAATATGGTTGTCCTCGTAGATGACCTCCATAATTATGCATTATTACATATTCATTCCACCATCAACCTGGATGACCTGTCCGCTGACATAGCTTGAGAGGTCGGAAGCCAGGAAAGTGGCAACGTTAGCGATATCCTCGACCTGACCACCGCGACGGAGGGGAATCTTCTGCTTCCACTCGTTGCGAACCTCCTCAGGCAGTGCTGCAGTCATAGCTGTCTCGATGAAGCCAGGGGCGATGGCGTTGGCGCGGATGCCCTTGGGACCCATTTCCTGAGCGAGACTCTTGGCGAGAGCAATGAGACCAGCCTTCGAAGCGGCGTAGTTAGCCTGACCGGCATTACCGTGAACACCTACGACAGAGGCCATGTTGATGATTGAGCCGCCACGCTGACGCATCATGACAGGCACGCAGGCGTGGATGAAGTTGAATGCCGACTTCAAGTTGACGGCGATGACAGCGTCCCACTGCTGCTCGGTCATGCGCAGCATCAGACCGTCTTTGGTGATACCGGCGTTGTTGACCAGAATATCGATAGAACCAAATTCCTCCTTCACGGCCTTCACCACCTCTTCAGTCTGCGCGAAGTCGGCAGCATTCGAGGCGTAGCTTTTAGCCTTGACGCCCAAAGCGGCAATTTCCTTCTCCGTGTCCTCATTGATCTCGAGGTCGGTGAATGCAATGTTACAGCCCTCAGAGGCATACTTCAGTGCGATAGCCTTTCCGATACCGCGTGCAGCACCAGTAATCAGTGCTGTCTTACCTTCTAATAATCCCATAAATCTTTTTATTGTTTAATATTTGATGTTTATTCTTTATCGTCTCTGGATTTTGCCGAGGGCACCATAGACCACCTTCGCTACCTGCGGCTTCGTGTCTTCTTCCTTCATACCATGGGCGATACGGCCGTAGATATACGGTACCTCTAGCCCCTTGATACAATAGTGGGTGATGTCGGCCACGAGATCCACATTGTCAATATCAAATTCGCCGTCTTCCTTACCTTCTGTGTAGACTTTGCGGAAGAGTTCAATCTCGGCATCATCGAAGTGTTTGCGCACTTTCTCCACCATCCAGATGTTACGGAAAAACTCTGCTCGTAGGTTACCGTTCCTGACCACAGTCTCACGGATCATACTCAGATGGGTGTAGATGAGTTCGATAATCTTGTCCTGCGGACGGATCTTGCGCGCTGCTACCTCGTCAAGCTTGTCACTCAGACGTTCCAATTCACTCTCGATAACGGCATAATAGATCTCGTCCTTCGATTTGAAATAGGTATAGAGCGTACGACGCCCTTTGCCCGACTGTGTGGCAATGTCGTTCATTGTGGTGTTCTCCAGACCCTGTTTGGCAAACAGTTGGCGGGCCACGTCAACGAGTTTTTGTCTTGTCTTGGATATGGACATATCTGCTTCCTCCTAATTGAAATATAAATTGCACACGGCAGTTACAGTGTGCAAAATTACACTATTTCTTTGAAATACGCAAGATTTTAAACAGAAAAATGACCTAAAAGTCACTTTTTTTAAAAAAAACACGGAAATATTTGTGTAATTCGAAAAAACTTCGTACCTTTGCAGCCGCTTAAGAAAAAAACATCGCGGAGTGGAGCAGTTGGTAGCTCGCCAGGCTCATAACCTGGAGGTCGCACGTTCGAATCCTGCCTCCGCAACTAAAGAGGGAGATGCAAGCTGAAAGGCTTGCATTTTTTTGTCTCCCTGTCTCCTTGTCTCCTTGAAAGAAAATATCCGATCGTCAGGTTTTATCCTTGACAATCGGATTATCAGTCTTGCAAATAGTTTCGTTTTCCAAACGATTGCGAAGTCTTATGTATCCTTACTTCATATGAGCGAGTACCTTCTTGTAGTAACGATTGGTGGCTCTCTTTGTGTACTTCACGCCACCGTTCCACAATCGGATCGCCTTCTCGATATTGTTTTCGGGGTTGTAGTACTTCTGGATAATAAGGAACATCTCCTTCGATTTCGCTACGCTGTAGCGATCGGCCATGGTATAGCGCTTCTTACTCTTCTGCTTTTTCAGAATGTCATTGCAATCCTTCACAAGAATCGGAGTAATCTGCATAGCGCCTACGGAATTTCCGCTCACGGCTTTGGGATCTCCTTCGCTTTCTACTTGAATAATCGCATCCATTACTGGATTCCAGTCGAAGCCTGATGTATTAGTGGAACTCTTGACTTTGCCACCTCCAGCTGAGGCAATCAATGTAAATGTCAAGGCCATCAGACTCACACTTACTTTCTTAAAAATTTGAATCATATCTCTATACTTTAGGCGGCTGTCTCATCACGAGATTTTGCCGCGTTATCCTTTAGATTTTCTTCTTCAAAATAACCGACTTCACGTCGATTTCTGGGGCAAAATTACGGATAATCAATGAGTTAACCAAATTTTTTTGGTTTTTTTAAGACTTTTATGTGCGAATATGTTGGTTTTTGTGTGCGCACACTGATATGTATCAAGGGATATGAATCAGTCCAAATCCACTACCGTAATGCCTGCTCCGCCGAACTGTACATGCTCGTCGTGGAAGTGCGAAACATTAGGGATCGTGGCCAGATATTGGCGTATCAGCTGTCGCAGAATACCCGTGCCCGTACCGTGCAGGATCCTCACTCGAGAGACACCCACGAGAATGGCATCGTCGATAAAATAGGTCACGGCACTGATGGCCTCGTCACCTCGCATACCACGGATGTCGATGTCTTGTTTGAAGTTCAGCTTACGGTTGTCGATCACGTCGCGGGTGTCCTTCGAGGCATTGCCGTAGGCACCTACAATGTTGGCATTGCGTTCCTCACTCTTCGTGGTCTGCTGCTTGGGCATCTCGGCATGTTCCAGCCGTTCGGCACGCATCTTCGTCTTCATACCACCGAAGATGACGGTGGCCATTTTACCGTCGATGCTCTCTATCGTGCCCACGCTCGTGAGTCCCTTGATGCGGACGGTATCGCCCGCTTTGAGTTGAGAATTGAGAGTGGAGAGTTGAGAGTTTGCTACCGCTGCGGTATCCTCATTCTTCTTTCCTCCTTCCTCTTTCCTCTGAAGCTTTTCTTGCTTTCTTTTCTCGCGGCGCTCCTTGCGCTCCTGCAATTGACGTATTTTCTTTTCGATCATCTCGTCGTTGGCACGGGTGTCAATGTTGTCGAGTTCTTCCTTAAAGGTGTTGAGTTCCTCGCGTGCCAGTCGTGTGCGTTCCTTTTCGGCCTGTGCTTCACGGATCTCACGGATGACGTTCTCAATCTTCTTATTACTCTCGCGCAACAGTTCATCGGCCTCTTCCTTGGCCTTGCGCAGGATTTCCTTCCGTTGACGTTCTATCTCCGAGAGTTCGTCTTCGTAACGGGTAATCTTGTGTTCCAACGATTTCTCATGCTGGTGGATGGTCTGTCGCTTACCCTCCCAATAGCGTTTGTCACGCACGATGTCCTGCAGGTACTTGTCGCTCTGGATATAGTCGCGACCCACGATCTCCGAGGCATCGCTGATCACCTCCTCAGGCAGTCCGCTCTTACGGGCAATTTCGATGGCGAAGCTCGAACCGGGCTGTCCGATGCTCAGCTGGAACAGGGCCTGCATCTCGTGACGGTCGTAGAGCATGGCGCCGTTCACCACACCTTCGTGGTCCTCTGCGAAGTGCTTCAGGTTCTGGTAGTGGGTGGTGATGACACCGAAGGCTTTCTTCTGCCAGAATTGCCTCAGTACGGCCTCGGCGATGGCGCCGCCGATGGTGGGTTCCGTACCCCCGCCAAACTCATCTATTAATAATAAGGTACGCGCGCTAGCCTGCTTCATCATCATCTTCATGTTCAGCAGATGTGAAGAGTAGGTCGAGAGGTCGTTCTCGATGCTCTGCTCGTCGCCGATGTCGATCATGATGTCCTCGAACAGTCCCGTCGTCGAACGGTCGCCCACGGGGATACTCAGTCCACATTGCAGCATATACTGCAACAGTCCCACCGTCTTCAGACACACCGACTTACCACCGGCGTTCGGCCCCGATATAATCAGCAGCCGTCCTGTCTCCTTGTCTCCCTGTCTCCTTGTCTCCCTGTCTTCTTGTCTCCCTGTCTCCTTGTCTCCTTGCAGACGTATATCCAGCGGCACGACCTTCTTCCCTTGCTTTTCCAGCGACAACTGTAGCAACGGATGAATAGCTCTGATCCAGTCCAGATTGGGTTCGGCCTTCACTTCAGGCTCGAAGGCTTTCGTCTGTTTTGCCAATTCTGCCTTGGCGTGTAACAGGTCTATCTGTGCCAGGAACTCGTAAGAATCCAGAATTTCAAAGACATGCGGACGAACCTCATCAGAGAATACCGTCAGGATACGGATAATCTCCCTACGCTCGGCAGCCTCCAGCTCACGTACTTTGTTGTTGGCCTCGACCACCTCTGTGGGTTCGATGAATACAGTCTTTCCCGTAGCCGATTCATCATGCACGATTCCGTTGATCTTGCGTTTCACACCTGGTGCAACGGGTATTACCAGTCTTCCGTCTCTCACGGCGGGTGTCACGTCTTTGTCCACCAGACCATCCTTCTGTGCGGCATGGAGAATGGTATATAAGGTTCGCGAGATCGAACCCTCTGTCTTCTGTAGATCATGACGGATGCTGGCCAGCGTCATCGAGGCCGAGTCTTTGATCTTACCAAACTTATCCAATATAGAATCTATCCGGCGAATCATTGCCGGGAAGGTTGTCACACCCTCTGTCATACGGTGCAACGCAGGGTAGGGGTAGTTCAGCTCACCGTTCGCGGTCTCCTCAGCGCCACGCTCCAAATACTTCACGATGTTCGCAATCGTCTCCAGCGAGCGACGCAGGTCCCACACTTCGTCCTCCTCCAGATGGGTATTTTCCAACCGGATACGCTTGATACTCTCGCGTACATCAAAGAAATACTGCATGGGGAAGTTGTCGGCCTCTTCCTGTAAACGACGGAACTCACGGATCTGTTTCTGCCATTCATTCACGACATCAGCATCTGCCGAGAAGGCCATCTCGTCGACCTTCTCCTTACCGAGTGTACTCAGACAACGCTCTTTCAGCAGTCCTCTGATCTCATCGAAACCGATCTTCTTTTCGAAGTTGTTAGGGTAAATCACGCTGCAAAGGTACAAAGAAATTGAACATTAACCATTGAAGATTGAACATTATTTTTGTTGTCCAAGTTAAAAATCGTTAACTGACATCAAATTTTCAATGTTCAATGCTCAATGTTCAATGGAAAAGTAGTACCTTTGCACCCGCTTTCAAGACAACGAAGCACTGGAGAGATGGTAGAGTGGTCGATTACAGTAGTCTTGAAAACTACCGTACCGAGAGGTACCGGGGGTTCGAATCCCTCTCTCTCCGCTTGAAACACTTAAAGGGAATCAGATTTGATTCCCTTTTTTCTTGCAGATCTCATAGATTCTTAATCACCTCCAAATCATGGAGACAGAACCTTGTGCACAAGTATAGGTCATTTACTACCGAAAATCTGTTCCTTAGTCATGTCCTGCACATTCTTGATGCCCTCTGTGGCGGCGTTAAGAAGCTTTGTGATGGGCAGGTCTTTCGTGGTCTCGATGTCCTTCGGATAGTCGTAGCTCCAGAGCTGCTTGCTCAGTCCGAAGTCGATATCGTGGTAGTAGTCTATCATGTCCCACTTCCAGATGGAAACCTTGGCACCAACCTCACCCCAGAAGCCTAACTTTGCCTCACCCTTGAAAGTAACGGGCTTCTCAGCAGTCGGGGCAACCTTCAAGTCGAGTGTGAGTCCGATCTGTGGACCAGCTGCGATGCTGGGACCAGCCACCTTCTCGAAGATGATGTCGCAACCTAACATGACGCCGATGCCACCAGTGAATTTGAAGTTTGCTGTCGGAGGGATGAAAGAGAACTCATCCTTGATAGGCTCCAGATATGAGAGGTTGTTCCACTCTGAGTTCTTGTACTCGGCGCCGGCTCTGAATTTGGCGTCATACTCGTACTTGATGCCAGCGTAGAAGTAGCCCTCGCCCGTAGCCTTCAGTTTGAAGTAGGCACTGGGTTTGAAGGTGATGTTGATGGGAATGCCGTACGGTGTGAAGGTCACAGAGACGCTGGGGAAGTCGGTGATCTTGATTTTCTGCATATCCTTGGGCAGTTCCACCTTCTTTGAGAATCCCACTGTCAGTTCGGGAGCAGCCTTGAACTCACCGTCGATGTAACCTCTGAAGTAATCCATACGCGGAGTAAACTTCGTACCTCCAACCTTCAAGTTGAGCACATAGTTCACATAGAATTCTATTGGCATCTTGGCCTTGACAGTGATGGTGTCTTCAGAATACTTGCCGCACTGGAATTTTTTGGTGAAGGTCTGGGTGCTCTTGATGTTGACCAGCGTGTTGCCGTAGTTGCCTGGCTTCTCACCGTCGGTGATGGCGTTCAGGAAAGCCTCGTTCACACCGAAGGGATCGAAGCACAGTTTGACTGCCGAACTGACACCTCTCTTGATACCTTCCCAAAGATCATCCCAGAAGCCGCGTGTGATTGCGCCGTTCTCCTCCATCATGCCGAGCAGCTCCAGCGGACTGTAGTTCACGCTGTTGCTCATGCCGCTGCGGGTCACGCTCTCGTCCAGGAACTGTATGGCTGCGGGGTGCAGACATCCCTCATCGTCGGTCAGCAACTCCTCCATCATGCTGCTCATCTCCATGCTTGCGCCGCGTGTTTTCGTCTGCTCAGCTGCCTCGGGGTTCACAAAGAGACCGGTCTTCAGGGTCAGATCGCGTCCGGGCTGAAGCACCTCTTCGATAGTGGCATCGGCCACCTCAACAATGTATCTGTCACCCTCAAGCCGCTGTGAGAGACCTCTGCGGAGGAAGGAGCGCTCGCGGAAAGTGAGCCAGATACCCATCGGACGGTTCACGAAGTTATTGATACCCTTCTTGTCGGCAAAGGCCTTGTTGATGGCAATCAGCGTGGTATCGGCGTTAAGAATCTGTACATCGTTCTGATGGATGAAGTCATTGAACATGAGTCCTACTGCTTCGAGGGCCTCGCCATCAGTCTTGGCTGCTGCGGGAGCAGTCTCATTCAGCGTATCCAACTCGTCTGAACAGGCGGTGAAGCTAATGCTTATTGCTGCGGTAACGATGCTCATGAGCATCAGGTTTACCATGTAATTCTTAGTTCTCATAACCTTATATTTTTATTGTTTACGATGCAAAGGTAAGACGATCCTCAACAGGTCGTTCTTTTTTTCGTGTTTTTCTTCCGAAGTTGTATGGACAAACGCCTCTTTTTTGGACAAATTGGGGGGTAAGCCCCCTTTTTTGTCCATTCTTGCCCCTTGTGTTCAAGTCTGATGAGTTAATCATTGGACTTTTTTTGTGTTCAAGCAATTGTTAATAATACTTAATTATGTAGTATTGGTCGGTTAGGTTTATCGTTTTTTGCGTAAATTTGCACGAAAATTTAAATAAATCAACTATAATAATAACAAAAAGTATTTACATTATGAAAAAGAAGATGTCTACAAAAGGCATGATGATTCTTGCTGTCGGCATTGCGATGGCAAGTTGTTCAAAGAGTGATGTTTTTGAACAAAACCAAACCAATTTTTCTGAACAGCAGAAAGCTGAGTATGTCTCGAACTTTGTAGCCAAGTACGGCCAACCCGATGCTAACCAGAGCTGGGATTTTGCTGCTGCTGTACCAAACGCTTCCAAGACCCGTGCAGGCGAAACGATGGTTTGCGATCCTAGCCCAAACCCCATGTTTTTCTACGAGCACATAACTGATGATATTATATTTCCCTTAAGAAGTGAGATATTGAGAAAGATCAATTCAGCCCCTGAAAAGAAATGGAATCCCTACCTGAAAGCCGAACTATATCCAAGCGCAGTGCACACCAAAGACAAAAAGCTTAAATTTGGTTTGTCGGTATGCTATAACAGCGAGGTTACTAATATTGTAACAGGCTTCAAATCTTATAATAATGACTGGGGCTACAATCTTGATAAATTAGCCGATTATGCTGCTGGTTCCGTATTTTCTGTAGGCCGAAACGTAGACACCAGAAGTTTAACAACCGCCGAAAACGTGTATTGGGCAGCCTATAACTATAACTACGAATGGACTTGGGGTTTCTTATGGGGAGAATGGCAACAAGCAGGAATGTCAGAATTCAAGCTCGAGAAATACAAAGAGATTACCCTTCACGGCCATACTTACTGGTGTTTCGACTGCACAGGCGATGGCGATTACAGCAATCTGATTTGTCTTGCAGTAGATGCCGAAACACAGGCCATCCAGAAGCGTTATTTTGTTGAGGACCTGGGATCGAAGGACGACTTCGACTTCAACGATATCGTATTTGATGTCATCGACGACAACGGCTCGCAGAAGTGTATTATCCGCGCCATGGGCGGTACACTCGACTTTACCTTGAATATTGGTAACACCACATGGACCAAGAGTGTAGAGGGTGTAAAGAAAGATTATAAAGTTGGCACCATGTACAACACTCAGGGTACTATCGAGTATGATAAGGTGCTGGCCGAGTTCCCTGTTACAGGTTGGAATCCTGAAACCAACAACATCTCAGTTGAGGTAAAGAGCAATGTAAGCGAAAATGTTATTGTCAAGATTCCATTCCCGAAGAAGGGTGAGGTGCCTATGATTCTTGCATTTAAAACCGTTACCGATTGGCAGACTGAGCGTGAATCTCTGCCCGAGGGCTGGTGGTTTACTCCCATAGAAATTAGTGAAGATTAATCATTGCTAAGTACAAGATAACAACAGGGTGCCCTAAAAGACAGGGCACCCTATTTTGTTAATTTGTCTTCAACTCCTCACCGTTCATGCCGTTGCCTCCCATCAGGAACTCACGGACCCTGCGCTGGGAGTAGAACTGCGGCTTCAGCTTCAGATAGCCCTCGTATTGCTCGTCTGAGAGCAACTTGCGCATCTGCTTGTCGTATTTCGTTTGCTGTTTGTCGTAGTCATAGCTCGACTGCTGCTGATTGCCACTTGGGGGCATACCACCGCGAGGGCCACCAGGCATGCCGCCTCCGCGACCGCCCATACCTCCGCCAGGCATACCTCCGCCAAAGCCACCGGCACCTCCGGGGCCTCCCATGCCACCACCGGGCATACCGCCGCCGAAGCCACCACCAGGTCTGCCGCCTCCACGATTACCGTCAGGTCTGCCTTGTCCCATAGGAGGACGCGGGCCTTTCATATTATCCTGTTGTTCTCCTTCGATAAGCGTCTTGAACTTCTTGTTCAGCTTCGTCACCTTCTTGGCCCGCTTCTCGTCGAGTTTCAGATCACGGACCATCTTCTCGTTCATATGCTCCTGCGTCAGCCTAACCCTTCTGGGGCTCATTGCTCTTGAACTCTTCCCGTCAGGCTGCTTCTCCTGTGCCATAGCCGAGCCTGAGAATATCATCAAACTCAGCAACATAATTAGTCCTTTTCTCATTGTTGTATGATTAAATTCTGATGCAAAGGTAATATTAATGCCTGCTATGGCGAAAAAAA
>JAEENF010000229.1 GCA_016283605.1 Prevotella sp. | reverse complement strand
TGTTAGAACAAATTAGATTTCAAACGATGAAACATCAGGAAGTTTGCTTGAACGCTTATCACATCAGCGTGAAAAAGATGTGCGCCTCGTGTGCCCATAAGGACATCCAGAACGACGGCGAGCGAGTGTGTAAGAAAATGCAGTTGAAGGTACGACAGCAGTTCGTTTGCTGCCATTGGCAGATGAGCGACGGGCTGAAGAACGCCGGACTGCAAAACGGAGGAGTGGTTCGCCTGAAAGGAACGCAAGAAATTTTAATCAAATAAAGAGTAATAACCGAGTCGGAGGATGAGCGTGGAAATGTGTACGTACGAAATGAGCTCAACTAAAACCCCGCAATTCCAAAGCTCACTAATTCGAATCGATTATGAAACAAGAAATGAAAATTTTCAGTCATGAGATGTTTGGAGACATCCGCACCATGACAAACGAGAATGGAGAAACCTATTTTGTAGGTAAGGATGTAGCAACAGCATTGGGTTACAAGAACCCGTCGAATGCGCTACAGGTTCATGTTGCCGAAGAGGACAAAACCTCATACCTGATTCAGGTATCAGGTTCCAACTACAAAGCTAACACATTGATGATTAACGAGAGCGGACTCTACAGCTTGGTACTCTCTTCGAAACTGCCGCAGGCGAAGGTGTTCAAGCACTGGGTGACCTCAGAGGTACTGCCTCAGATTCGCAAGACGGGCGGGTACATTCCTACTAAGGATGCCAGCGGTCGCAAACTTTCTGATCTGGAGATTATGGCATTGGCGCTGCAAATCCAGCAGAAAACCATCGAGATGCAGGAACAGCAGATTGAGGACATGGCTCCCAAAGCTGAGTACTGCGACGAGGTGCTGGAGAGCGTGAGTTGCTTCACGACCACACAGATTGCCAAGGAACTGAGCATGACCGTTCACGACCTGACACGCCTGCTGATCGAGCGTAAGGTGATGTACAAGCAGTCCGGACAGTATCTGCTCTACGCTGACTTCGCCCGCAAGGGTTATGCCAGGAACCGCACCCACTCGTATTACGACGACGAGGGCGAGATGAACACCCGTACCTATCTGGTATGGACGGAGCGTGGCCGCAGGATGATTCACCGCATGGTGGACGTGGTGATGCATCGCGAACTGAACACAGCGATGGAACACCTTGAGATTGAAGAGATATTAGATAATGTTTAACTTAATAATTTGAGACTTATGGAAGCATTAGTAACAATTATTGCGGTGGGCGCATACGCTGAGCGCCAGTATCAGAAGCAGGACGGCAGCTCTGAATACTTCAAGAGCCGTGGCGTGACGATGAAGCGAGGTGGTGACGTGATCTATGGTGAGATGACTGGGGAACTGGCATCAAAGAACCGTGATACGCAGTTCCAGCAGGGGATGCCTTACATTGTGAAGGGATTCTGGAAGCATCGCACGTGGGGCGACAATAATGATCGCCATGAGAACGCCTTCTATATTACTGACCTTCAAACACTGTAGGACGTATGTTTACATATCAGAAAGATACTAAGAGCCTTTTTGTCGCCGAGTGCGGCAAAAAGGACTTCTGGAGGGAGATCCGCAAGTCGTCGACAGCCTTTAATATCGACACGCGCAGGGATATTCTGCGTGCCGTTGAGGCCAACGACGAGGATGCCATGCAGAAGTGGGCTGAGCATACGGACTATCAGAAGTTCATGCTCAAGACGCTACGCAACCTGAAGACCAAGGCTGGCAAAGAGAAGTGGCAGAAGAAGCCGCTCGACAAGAAACTGTTGGCATGGGCTGACGATCTGAAGAAATCGCTGACGGCTTTCCAATTCTGCTGCTATCAGTTTGATGAGGCAATGGTGAAGACCAAGGACGGCAAGACCAAGAAGGGCGCCAGGCGCGTGCTGAAAGGCTGTCATCTGAACGGACTGGTGATGCTGGACATAGACCATGTGGATAATCCCATGGAGGTGTGGGAGAAACTACAGGCCAATGAGGAACTGATGAAGCGTGTGATGCTGGTACATATCACCAGTAGTGGTCATGGCATCCGCATCATTTTCATTGCCGACAAGCAGGTAGGCAACCTGGCTGATAATCAAATCTCGTTTGCAGCTGTGCTGGGTTATACGCCCGATCAGAGCTGCATCGATGCTACTCGAAATTCATTCGCCCCCAAGGAGGATGAAATACTATTTATTGACGAAGAACGACTTTTTACCTATTATGATGAAGAATTTGACAAGCGATTCACGCCTGAGTACCGTGAGAAGAGGACTCAACCACTGTTTCATCAGTTTGGTGCTGGGGATGAGAAAACGACAAGTGCCAATAATAAAACGACAACTGAGACAACTAAGACAACATGTAATGGCGACAATTCGTCGTCAATAAAATGGAGGGGTTATGATATACAACGTATTATTGATGCTAGGTATGCAGACAAGCTGCCCTGCGCAGCCGACAGTAACCGCCATACGGAGTCACTTAAACTCGCAACAGACTTGCTGCTCATGCTTGATGGCGACAAAGCCCAGGTGCAGCGCATTGTGGAGGCGCAGCCGTGGGTCAAAGAAATCATCGACGAGAGGGATGAGAATGTGGGGCAAACAGTGGAATCAGCCGCCAGTTGCATTGCTCAAAAGGAAAAGAAGTATGCTTCTTCTCTGCCCTCAAAGGCGATGCTCGAAGCGATCCAGAAGGCCACAGGCAAGACGTATCAGGAAATCACGAAAGCGCAGACGGCGGCGGTGACGCTGAAGGATGACGATATGGCTCGATGGCTCTGGGAATGGGGCGCTGAAATCGAGGCTCTTTCAGAAGATTATCCGTTGCTGCGTGACATCTGCAAGGGGCTGAAACGTAATCAATATCCTGCGGCGTTGTTCGTGGGCGGTGGTCTGCTGATGACCTTGATGACGCGCTGCACCTATAGGTTTTATCATCGTCCTGAAGAGTTGCGCAGGCTCAATAATTCGACGCTGATTATTGGTGATCCAGCAAGCGGTAAGAGCTTTGCTACTCGTTTGTTCAAGTTGCTCGCTGCGCCTATCGTCGCTGCTGACAAGGTGGGTAAGGATGCTATCAATGCCTATCGTGAACAGATGCGCACCAAGGGTGCTAACAAGGAAAAGCCCAAGAAGCCAAAGGTCATCGTGCGTGTCCATCCGGCACGAACCTCTAATGCCCAGTTCATTCAGGACATGGTGAACTCAGTGGAGGAAGTTGACGGCCAGCCGATGCAGCTACACATGCTGACGTTCGATACAGAGCTGGATAACACGGTAACCGTTCAGAAGGGTGGTTCGTGGATTGATAAGCAATCGATGGAGTTGAAAGCCTTCCATAATGAAGAGGATGGACAGGCGTATTCGAACAACGACTCAATCATGCAGGACTTTATCGTGACGTGGAACTTTATCTATACAGGCACACCTATCGCCCTGAAGAAAAAGGTGAATGAGCAGAATTTTGGAAGTGGTCTCGCTACTCGCTTGACCTGTATCCCTCTGCCAGCCACGAACTTTGAAATGATGGCGCGTGAGAGCCAGGTCGATTTCGAGAGCGACGAGCGCTTGAAGGGTTGGGCTGAAAAGCTGGATCGTATGAAGGGCGAACTCTCAGTGCAGAAGATCGTCGATGAACTTTACGACTGGACGACACGCCGTATGGAGGATGCCAAAGAGAATGACTCCAAGGCTGATGAAATGCTGTTGAAGCGTTGCGCTTATCATGGACTGAACTTCGCTGCACCATTCATCGTGATGCGCCATTGGGACAAGATGCATCAGGAGGGTGACTATTGGTGCGGCGAGTTCGAAACAGATGCTACTGATTGGAAGCTCGCTGAGTTGATAGTCAATATCCAGTACGCTTGCCAGCGTCACTACTTTGGTGCGATGGCAGAGGCTTATTTCGATAACAAGTTGAAGGATGCCAGCGTCAATGTACAGCGTCGCCAAAAGACCTACGAGGCCTTTGCACGACTGCCTGAGACCTTCACCAGCGAAGACGTGATGCGCTGCTTTGGTCTGTCGAGCGACGGAGCCGTGCGCAGTAAAACGCGCCGTCTGCTGAGCGATCACCTGATAGAGAAAGTGAGTGATGGTAGGGGTACGACTACAGGTCTTTCGACCTTCCGCAAGACTGGTGTCCAGATGCTGTAAACGTGCCATCGTGCCAACGTGCCATTTGTGTATGTAGAAGTTAGAAGACGTTATAAGAAGATAGAAGAAGATGAAAGAAGTAGAAGTAAATAAGCAAGCAAAACTCTCCGAGCATTTTTCGCTCGGAGAGATGACCAAGACGAGTTATCATCCGCAGGATGGGAATATACCATCAAGGGTGCATATCGAGAACCTCATCAATCTTTGCGTGAACTGGTTGGAGGAGTTAAGGAGCAGGTATAATTTGCTTTACGGTCAGAGGAGGGTGACACGCGAGGGACAGTCCCCCTGTAATTCGGTCGCTGAGCTCCCTGCTCACAGAAGGGACAGTCCCTGTGTGTCACAGGAGAGCCCCATCGTGATCAATAGTGGTTTCAGGTCGCCGGAGGTGAATCAGAAATGCGGAGGTGCCAAGAACTCGAACCATCTGACGGGTTGTGCGGTGGATATCCACTGCATGGGTAAGGAACAGGCCATACGCTATGCCTG
>JAEENF010000228.1 GCA_016283605.1 Prevotella sp. | reverse complement strand
GATAGAGAGCACCTGGAAGTGGTAGTTCTGCTCGTTACCCACGACATAGATCATTTTGTCGATGGGATAGTCCTGGAAACGCATCTCGGCCGTGCCGATATCCTGCGTCATGTATACTGACGTACCGTCAGAACGCAGTAATAGTTTTTGGTCGAGACCCTCGTTGGTGAGATCTGCCCAGACACTATTGTCCTCGTGGCGCTCGAAGAGACCTTTTGCGAGGCCTTCTTCCACCTTGGCCTTACCCTTCAGATAGGTCTGGCTCTCGTAATAAATTTTATCGAACGATACGCCCATCTTCTTGTAGGTCTCGTCGAAGCCGGCATATACCCAGTTGTTCATCTTTTCCCAGAGGGCGCGTACCTCGGGGTCGTTGTTCTCCCATTTCACCAGCATCTCGTGAGCCTCCTTAATCAGCGGAGCCTCTTGCTTGGCCTTCTCCTCATCCATGCCCTGAGCCACGAGTTCCTTGATTTCCTCGCGGTAGTGCTTATCAAAAGCGACATAGTAGTCTCCAATCAGATGATCGCCTTTTTTGCCAGAAC
Source organism: Prevotella sp. (assembly GCA_016283605.1). Classification (GTDB taxonomy): domain Bacteria; phylum Bacteroidota; class Bacteroidia; order Bacteroidales; family Bacteroidaceae; genus Prevotella. The sequence continues at coordinate 9,720 of JAEENF010000228.1, read as the reverse complement.
TCTCAGGAGTCTCGCCGTTGCCATATTTCAGCCACGCCAGCATCGACTTACAGATATGAATACCGCGGTCGTTCACGATGTTGGTCTTCACCACCTTGTTGCCGTTGGCCTCCATAATCTGAGCCAGTGACCAACCCAATAGGTTGTTGCGGACATGACCCAAATGCAGGGGTTTGTTGGTGTTGGGGGATGAATATTCTATCATGACGAGGGGTGAATCCTCAGTAGCCTGCTTCATGCCGAAGTTATCGTCCTTGTCGATAGCCTCAAGCAACTGCAACCAGGCGCCATCACCTATGCTCAGGTTCAGGAAACCCTTGACGACATTATATTTCTCTACAGCGGCACAGTTGGCTACGAGGTATTCGCCAATCTCCTGAGCAGTCTGTTCAGGACTCTTTTTGGCGGCCTTTACAAATGGGAAAACCACCAGAGTCAGGTTTCCCTCAAACTCACTTCTCGTCTTCTGTAACTGCAACATCTTTTCGTTGGCATCCATGCCATAGAGGGCTTTCACAGCCTCACCTGCAGCCTTGCTGATTAATGCTTCAATATTCATATTCTTCGGAATTTGGCTGCAAAGGTACATATTTTTAAGGAATAATCCAATTTCTAGATAAAATTATTCATATTATTCATGTTTCTTTCATAAATTTCGTATCTTTGCAGGCAGTTTTTAAAGAAGCAACGATGAGTAACTACAACAAAGGATTTCTTTATTTCATTTGTGCCGTCTCTGCGATGGGCGGTCTGCTCTTTGGTTACGACTGGGTGGTGATAGGTGGCGCAAAACCGTTTTATGAACTGTATTTCGATATCAGCAACTCACCGTTGATGCAGGGTGTGGCGATGTCTACGGCACTTATCGGTTGTCTGATAGGTGCGATGGTTGCAGGTTCGGCAGCGGATAGGTATGGTCGTAAACCATTGCTGACGTTGGCGGCAGTACTGTTTACGGTATCGGCCATCGCTACGGGTCTGTTCAATGACTTTACCTTATTTAATATAGCCCGTTTTGTAGGAGGAGTGGGCATCGGTGTGGCTTCGGCACTCTCACCGATGTATATCGCTGAGGTGAGCCCTGCAGAGATTCGAGGAAGGATGGTCTCTCTTAACCAGATGACCATTGTGCTGGGAATCCTTGCGGCACAGGTGGTGAATATGTTGTTGGCTCGTGATACGTCTGTCGTGGAGAGTCAGACGTGGAATATAGAATGGGGCTGGCGCTGGATGTTCTGGGCAGAGACATTGCCTGCAGCGCTGTTCCTCTTGATGAGCTTCTTTATTCCTGAGAGTCCGGTGTATATTAAACTGAGAACCGAGAGGTTAGAATTGAAAGGTATGAATACATCTGGGGTGGAAAAGTCAATAGCAAAGGAAACCAAATCTCTCAGTTCACAATTCTCAGTTCTCAGTTCCATGCAGTATCGGCGGGTACTCGTACTCGGTTTGGTGATTGCCGTGTTCCAGCAATGGTGTGGCACGAATGTAATCTTCAACTATGCTCAGGAGATATTTGTAGGCGCAGGCTTTGATGTCGATGGCATGTTTATCAATATTGTCATCACAGGTATTGCCAATGTCATTTTCACCATAGTGGCCCTTTATACCATCGAAAAGTGGGGACGTCGTACGTTAATATTGTTGGGCGCCGGTGGCTTGGGACTGATCTATCTGACACTTGGCACCTGTTATTTCTTCGAGGTGAAAGGCTTTGCGATGGTTTGTCTTGTCGTGGCTGCCATATCAACCTATGCGATGACTTTGGGCCCCGTCACCTGGACACTGCTGGCAGAGATTTTCCCCAACCGTATTCGTGGCATAGCTATGGCCACTTGTACCTTTGCCCTCTGGGTGGGCTGTTGCACGCTGACGTTCTCGTTCCCTTCGATGAATGCGGCCCTTGACAGCAGTGGGACGTTCTGGATTTATAGTGGTATCTGTATGTGTGCGTTCATCTTCCTGTGGAATCGTTGTCCGGAAACGAAGGGCAAGTCGTTGGAGGAACTGGAACGCGAATTAATAAAATAGTTATGGTTAAAGCTTGGAGAGAAATTGTAACAATCCCAACCTATGAGGTGGGTAAGCCAGAGAAGAATCCGATGTTCCTGGAAAAACGGGTCTATCAGGGCAGTAGCGGTGTGGTCTATCCCTATCCTGTTATCGAGTCAATCTCTGACGAGAAAGTAGATAAAGAATGGAAGGCCGTCTATCTGGAGAATGAATATATCAAGGTGATGATACTGCCAGAGTTGGGCGGACGTATTCAAATGGCCTACGACAAGATCAAGCAACGTCATTTTGTCTATTATAATCACGTCATCAAACCTGCTTTGGTGGGCTTGGCAGGTCCTTGGATCTCCGGTGGCATCGAGTTCAACTGGCCACAGCACCATCGTCCCAGTACCTATATGCCTGTGGATTCTACGATTGTGGAGAATAAGGATGGTTCAGTGACGGTTTGGGTGAACGAGATGGAGCGCATGTTCCATCAGAAAGGTATGGCAGGTTTTACGTTGCGTCCTGGTTGTGCTTATCTGGAGATTCAGGGACGAGTGTCAAACCGTACCAATCTGCCGCAGACCTTCCTTTGGTGGGCTAACCCTGCTGTAGAGGTTAATGATGAGTATCAGAGCGTGTTCCCACCCGATGTGAATGCGGTCTTCGATCATGGAAAACGTGCCGTATCGAGTTTCCCCATTGCTACAGGAACCTATTATAAGATGGATTATTCGGCAGGTGTAGATATCTCGAACTATCGTAATATCCCTGTGCCTACGAGTTATATGGCCGTGAATTCAAAATACGATTTCGAGGGTGGCTACGAGAACGATACCAAAGGGGGTATGTTGCATGTGGCTTCTCATCACTTCTCTCCTGGTAAAAAGCAGTGGACCTGGGGTAATGGTGACTTTGGACGTGCCTGGGATCGTAACCTCACGGATGAGACCTCACCAGAAGAAGCCCGTCAATGGCACATCGATCGCAAGGGTTTCCGCCCTTATATCGAACTGATGGCAGGTGTCTATACTGAGAATCAGCCCGACTTCACGTGGCTTATGCCTTACGAGGAAAAACAGTTCGTGCAGTATTTCATGCCTTACCGTGAGATTGGCATTGTGAAGCAGGCCTCGAAGGACTTTATCCTCAATATAGAAGAAAGAGATAACCAGATACACTTTAAGGTATTGGCCACATCGAAAAAAACGGTACAGGTGACGCTTTGCGATAAACAGGGCGAGAATTACTTTGATCAGACCGTGACACTTTCACCTGAGGCTATCTATGAGCAGACGGTTGATGTCAAGGGGACAAAGATGGAAGATCTGTTATTAAGTGTTGGCAATGTCTTATGGCAGGCGGAGTCTGATGAAATCCGTCCTATCCCAGATGCCGCTGAGGCAGCGCTCTCGCCACAGGAAACGAAGACTGTTGACCAGCTTTATCTGACAGGTCTCCACCTGGAGCAGTATCGTCATGCGACTTGGAGTGCCCTTGATTATTATGAAGAAGGTCTGCGTCGTGATCCGCTGGACTATCGTTGTAATATGCAGATGGGCCTTTGGTACCTGCGACGTGCCCGTTTCAAGAAGGCTGAACCCTATCTGGCAACAGCTGTCAAGGTGTTGAAGAAACGTAATCCCAATCCTTACGATGGTGAGCCGCAGTTCTATCTGGGCGTTGTCAATAAGTTCCTGGGCAGAAAGGATGTGGCCTACGACTGTTTCTGGAAGTCGACGTGGAATAAGGCGTGGGCTGATGCCGGCTATTTTGAAGCGGCTTGTATCAGTACGGCTGAAGAACGCTGGGAAGATGCGCTCGACGAACTGGAACGCGCCCTTATTAGCAATAGTCATAACCACAAGGCCCGTGCCTTGAAGGCTGTCGTGTTGCGTAAATTGGGCAGAAAAGATGAGGCACTTAGTTGGATAAAGGAATCTTATATGATAGACCATTTCAATTACGTCTGCATGATGGAGGAACATCTGCTGACGGGCAGTCGGGAACCGCTCGACCGTCTGGTGGCTTTGATGCATGGCAATATCTATAATTACCATGAGACCGCTCTCGACTATGCCCAGGCAGGATTGGAGGCTGAGGCCAAGATGGTATTGGAGACCGCCATCGAGAAGGGTGTTGAGGAGTCACCACTTACTTACTATTATCTGGCTTATCTCAGTAATTACTCTGAAAGTGCCGACTATATCCAAAAGGCTTCCAGCATCAGTCCAGACTACTGTTTCCCCAATCGTCTGGAAGATGCTAAGGTGTTAGAAGCGATTTCTGATTTTCCTTTCTGTGAAGATGCACGTGCACCTTATTATCTGGGTTGTCTCTATTATGACAAACGACAGTACGACCTCGCTATTGAGAACTGGGAGTTGTCAGCAAAACGCGATCCACAATTCCCCATTGTGTGGCGTAATCTGGCGTTGGGTTACTTCAACAAGCAGAACCGTCAACAGGAGGCGCTCGAATGTATGGAGAAAGCCTTCCATCTCGATGAGACAGATGCCCGTACACTCATGGAACTCGATCAGCTCTACAAGCGTCTGCAAAAGCCTCATCAGGAACGACTCGATTTCCTGCGGCATTATCCTGACTTGATTGCAAAGCGTGATGACCTCGTTCTCGAAGAGGCGACGCTGCTGAATCAGTTAGGACGCTACGAGGAGGCCAAGGCCATCATTGACCATCGTGTCTTCCATCCGTGGGAGGGTGGCGAAGGTAAGGTCAGCGGACAGTATCAGTTCTGTCGTGTGGAAATGGCGAAGAAGCTATTGAAAGCAGATTCGCAATCCGCCGAGGCCAAGCGCCTCTTGGAAGAGTGTCTCGCGTTCCCACCGTCGTTGGGTGAGGGGAAACTCTATGGTGCGCAGGATAATGACTCCCTTTATTTCCTTGGCCGTTATGAGGAAGGGACTGTTGGTCCTACAGAACCAGCTGCTGCGATGTACTACAATGATGCCAAGCCTGATAAGATATTCTATGCAGGTCTCTGTTATCGTAAGTTAGGGCAGGAAGATAAGGCTCGAGGTCTGTTCAACAAGCTGATCAATTACGGTAAACAGCATATCTATGATCATGTAGTGATGGACTACTTCGCCGTATCACTGCCTGACCTGCTCATCTGGGAGGACTCTCTTGATACCAAGAACCTGATTCACTGCAAATACATGCTCGCTCTTGGCTATTATGGCATGGGTGATAAGGAGAAGGCCTTGAAGTACCTTACTGAGGTGGAAGCTCTCGACTGCAATCACATGGGCGCCATGCAGTTGCGTACAATCCTAGAAATGTGAGTAAACCGTTAAGCATCAGCAACTCGTAGCCGAAATGGTAGTCCCAGAGTTGCTGGGCTATGCTGTCGACAGTATAGCAAATCAGCGGTGAGGCGATGCAGATATAGGGAACAAGACGGTCGCAGGGTTGCTTTCGGGTAAAGAGTCCGAAGGTAAAGAGACCAAGCAACGGACCGTAGGTATAGGATGCGAGGATATAGACGGCATCGATGAGTGAGGTGGAGTTGACGGCTCTGAAGATCAGAATGAATATGACGAAGATGAAGCACATGACGATATGCATGCGCTTACGCAACAATTCATTATCAGGCTGTCGACGGATATCTACGCAATAGCTGGTGGTGAGCGAGGTCAGCGCTGAGTCGGCACTCGAGAATGAGGCGGCTACAATACCGAGGACGAATAAGTGAAGAGTGAAGAGTGAATAGTGAATAGTTGGGGTGCCTTGAACGAAGGTGGGAAGCAGCTCATCGCCTTTCATACTGGTTCCAAGAACCATCGTCAACAATATGCCGAGGGCGAGGAAGAGTAGGTTGGCGGGTACGAAGGCTACACCGTAGGTACACATGTCTTTCTGTGCATCCTTCAGGGTCTTGCAGGTCAGGTTCTTCTGCATCATATCCTGATCGAGTCCCGTCATCACAATGGCGATAAAGGCACCGCTCAGGAACTGTTTCCAGAAATTGTGAGGTGACACCCAATCGTCGAACACGAAGATTCTACTCATCGAACTATCGGCAATGGCGTCGATAGCCTCACCTACAGAGAAGTGCAGATGACCCATTGCCTCTAGGATAATCATCACCAGAGCCGTAAACAGGCACAGCGTCTGGAACGTATCCGTAAATACCAGTGTGCCGATACCCCCTCGACGGGTATAAAGCCAGATGAGCAACACCATACCCATGACGTTAAAGACGAAGGGAATACCTGCGGGATCGAACACAAACTGTTGCAGGATGATACAGACCACATAAAACCTGACAGACGCACCAACCATCTTCGAGAGCAGGAAAAACCATGCTCCCGTCTGATACGAACGGTTGCCTAGTCGTTGTCCCAGATAGGTATAGATACTTGTCACCTGAAGCCGGTAATAGAGTGGCAGCAGCACAAAGGCAATCACGATGTAACCCACGATAAAGCCGAGACACATCTGCAGGTAGGTCATCTGTGAGGATAATACCATACCTGGTACAGACACAAAGGTGACGCCAGAGATGGAGGCACCAATCATGCCAAAGGCCACCATATACCAAGGTGCACGACGGTTGGCACGATAGAATGTATCGTTATTGGCCTTGCGGCTTGTCAGGTGACTGATGCCGAAAAGCACAATGAAATAAGCCAGAACGATCAAGAGTATTGTCATATCAGCCTGCAAAGTTACGAAAGAAATTATTAAAAATGAATAGCGGTAACAAATTATTCACTATTCACTATTCACTTTTCACTTAATTTATTACCTTTGCAGGCAGAATGAACATCAGAGACCGTCAGATCCTGCAGATTGCGTTGCCAAGCATCGTGTCGAACATCACCGTACCGTTGCTGGGGATGATTGATGTGGCTATTGTAGGCCACATGGGCAGTCCTGTCTATATCGGAGCAGTAGCGGTGGGTTCAATGATCTTCAACCTCGTCTACTGGCTCTTCGGCTTTCTTCGTATGGGCAGTAGCGGTCTGACGGCACAGGCTTTAGGCCGTAGGGACCTGACGGAAGTCACAAGAATATTGGCACGTTCGGTGTCTGTCGCTCTTGGTATCGCTCTGCTACTGATTGTGCTGCAGATGCCGCTGAAGTGGTTGATGTTTTGGCTGATAGGTCCGACAGCGGATGTTGCTCCTTTCGCCTCCACCTATTTTAATATCGTCATCTGGGGCGCACCAGCCTCTTTGGCGTTGTTCAGTCTGATGGGTTGGTATATCGGTATGCAGAACACGCGGATTCCGATGTTTATCAGTATCATGCAGAACATTGTAAACATCCTGGCTTCGCTCACGCTGGTCTATGGCTTCGGCATGAAGATTGAGGGTGTGGCGTTGGGGACGGTCATTGCGCAGTATGTTGGATTGTTAGTGGCATTAGGGCTGTTGGCGAGGTATTACGGCAGATTGAGGGTGCATAAGAGGACAGGCACTTTGTGCTCTGGCGAGACACATAATGCCAGTCCCCTTGTGCACTTTTTCGCCATCAATCGGGATATATTTCTGAGGACGCTCTGTCTCGTGGCGGTGAATCTGTTCTTTACGTCGGCAGGCGCTCGTCAGGGTGCTGTCATCCTCTCTGTGAATACGGTGCTGATGCAGCTATATCTGTTCTTTTCTTATTTCATGGATGGTTTTGCCTATGCTGGTGAGGCTCTTGGGGGGAAGGCTTATGGGGCACACAATAAGATTGCCTTCCGTGAGACGTTGAACAGGCTTTGGATGTGGATGGTTATCGTGACTGCGGCCTATACATTATTATATTTAATAGGTGGACGATGGATAGTCGGACTTCTGACCGATGAGGCTCAGGTGATAGAGACCTCAGGCGATTATCTCTTCTGGGTGTGGATCATTCCTGTGGCTGGTTGCGTGGCCTTTATCTGGGATGGCATCTTTATCGGCATGACCGCCACAAGGGGTATGCTTGTCTCATCGTTCCTTTCTGCCCTTGTCTTCTTCGCCGTCTACTACTTTTCACTTTTCACTCTTCACTTTTCACTTCATAATCATGGATTGTGGTTAGCGCAGGTCATATATCTCGCCATGAGGGGGATAATCCAAACAATTTGGTACAGATTAAGATTAATTAACTCAATTTGATGCAAGATTTTGTGTGTTCGCGTGTTTTATAAGAAAAGGCAAATTAAAACTTAGATAAGATGAAAGTAAGATTCTATCGTTGGTACAATGCTGTTTTGACAGCCCTGCTGTCGATGTTGGGGTATGGGTGCTCTTCTGATGAGCCAATGGATATGTATGGTACGCCTGTGCCTGAATATGGTGCTCCTCATGCTGACTATATCGTGAAGGGTCTGGTGACAGATGAAGCAAACACGCCCATTCAGGGCATCAAGGCCTCTGTGAAGGCTTATTTCTCAGATGCAGACGGAAAGGTCTACGTAGACCCTATTGACTCTATTTTAACGGACGCATCGGGTGATTACCAATTAAAGCACAGAGATGCACCAGAGCGTTCGAAATTAATCTTCGAGGATATTGATGGTGCAGCCAATGGCGGTGAGTTTCTCAGTGATACACTCGATATTAATGAAGAGGACTTCAATCAGGCCGTTAAGGTAAAAGACGGCGATGGGAAATGGTATCGTGGCGTTTTTGAAGTCACCAAGAATGTCAAACTGAAAATGAAATAATGAAAGTCACACCTCTGACCCTGAAGAAAAAACTTGCCCTCGAACTTTGGCGGCAGCAGGAGAACATCGTTCGAAAGGAACATCCCCTAAAACAATTGTTCTGGGAGTGTACCCTGCGCTGCGACCTGAAATGCCGGCACTGTGGCAGCGACTGTAAGATGCAGTCGGAGAGCAAGGATATGCCGAAAGAGGACTTCCTCCGTGTCCTTGATGGTATCGCTGCCAAAACCGATCCCCACAAGGTGTTCGTTATCGTTTCTGGCGGTGAACCCCTGATGCGTCGCGATATTGAGGAATGTGGGAGGGCTATCTATGAGAAGGGGTTCCCTTGGGGGATGGTGACAAATGCCCTGCATCTGACACCCCAGCGCTGGCAAGGACTCCTGCGAGCAGGCATCCACTCGATGGCTATCAGCCTCGATGGCTTAGAACCAGAACACAATTGGATGCGAGGCAACGACCAGAGTTTCCAGATGGTGAGTCAGGCGATAGATATGTTGGTCGCTACAGAAGGTTTCCTCTTCGACATCGTCACCTGTGTGAATCGTCGCAACTACTCAAAACTGAACGATATCAAGGAGTTCCTGATAGGCAAAGGTGTGAAGCGTTGGCGACTCTTTACGGTCTTTCCCGTTGGTCGTGCAGCCCTCGATCCTGATATGCGGCTCACCAACGAGGAGTTCCGAGGAGTCTTCGATTATATTAAGAAGGTACGTGAAGAGGGCCGTATTCGGGCTGATTATGGTTGCGAGGGTTTCCTTGGTAATTACGAAGGCGAGGTGCGCAGCCGATTATTTTCCTGTCAGGCGGGCGTGACGGTGGGTTCTGTGATGGCGGATGGCTCTATTGCTGCCTGTGCTAGCATCCGTGCCGATTATAACCAAGGTAACATTTACGAAGACGACTTTATGGAAGTGTGGGAGAACCGTTATCATCCCTATCGCAACCGCGAGTGGATGAAAAAGGACGAATGCGCCACATGTAAGTATTTCCGCTACTGTCAAGGCAACGGTATGCATCTGCGCGATGGTAATGGTAAACTCTTGCTTTGCCAC
>JAEENF010000227.1 GCA_016283605.1 Prevotella sp. | reverse complement strand
TGGCGGTTTCGATATTGAAAACGGCGTTGGCGGTATTTATATTGAAGACACCATGACCGATGAAAAGGCAGGTCAAGTGGCCCAAGATGTAAATGATAATAAGATGGTACCTGGTGGTACTTTATACGCCGAGAGTTACGACGGTTTCACCTTCAAGCTAATCGCTGGTTCGGGTACCATTGAGATTGACGAAATTGTGGAAAACGACCATGAGTTCCACCTGATCATCGGTACAGGTAAGCCCATCACGCTCAATGAATATAATTCAATCATCAGGCCATACGATGGCAAAAGTGTACGCGTACAGGCAGAAATCGCATTCAATGTGGGAGCGCCTACTTACTGTTTCCTCTATATGGTGAAGAAGACAGCTGGCGCGCGCACGCGCATGGGTAAACGTGAACGGGCTTACGGTAAACTGGTCTCTATACAGGTGATGGCTACAACTGTCATTCCTACTGATCCTCCTTCTGAGGCTTCGGGCGGTATCTTGGATGAAGATGACGATCCGGAGGTAGAAATAGTCTCTGGCATCAGAGAAGTGAAAAGTGGAGATATGAAGAGTGAAAAGTTCAATAACCGCTGGTACACGCTTGATGGTCGGCCACTCCAAAGCAAGCCTACGAAAGCAGGAATCTATCTCTTTAACCAAAAGAAAGTGCTTTGCCGCGGAAACGAGTAATCGAAAATCCCATCGACCAAAGCATGGCTGAGTCGCGAAAGAAGTGAAATTTTAGGGTTATGAGACATTTTTTTGCGTTTTTTTAACAAAATAGTTGGAAGTTATTACTTTTTTTCTTAATTTTGCAGCGATTTAGGAACACTAATTATTAAAGTTATGAAGAAAATTATGATGATTGCCGCTATGATGGTGGCTACAATTTCAGCAAACGCTCAGTTTGAGCAGGGTACATTCTCTATCCAGCCCAAGGCCGGTGGTAACGCTGCTTGGCTGTCTAACATGCCGAATCTGAACCTTGGCGGTGGTGTTACACTCGACAAGACTCCCGCCGCTGGTGGTATCGTAGGTGTTGAGGCAGAATATATGCTGACGGACAACTTCAGCCTTGCAGCTGGTTTGACCTATGGCGAGCAGGGTAGCGGATACGAGGACTACGAGTATAATTACAGTGGCGCTAAGGTGGAACTGAAGGACCTGAAGATTGATATTGACTATCTGAACATTCCTGTCGTTGCCAACTACTATCTGTTCAGGGGCTTTGCCGTCAAGGCCGGTGTGCAGTTCGGCTTCCTGACAACGGCTAAGATCAAGGGTAAGACGATCACCACTATTAACGGTAGTACGACGACCACAGAAATGGAGGATAAGAAAATTGGTAATCAGGACTTCAAGGATACACTGGAGAAGTTCGACCTGTCTATCCCCATGGGTATCTCTTACGAATTCAAAGTGCCCATCGTGATCGACCTGCGCTACAACCTCGGTCTGACCAAGGTGAACAAGGAGTCTGTATCAGGTGTGAAGGACTACAAGAATAACGTGGTTTCACTGACCGTAGGTTACAAGTTCGCCCTCTAATAGAGCGGTTTAACCCATAGGCCCCTCGCCATCATCGGCGAGGGCTTTTTTTTCGACATGAGGTATTTTGTGACATTCAGCTATAACGGCGGGCGCTATCACGGATGGCAGATACAGCCCAACGGCAACTCGGTGCAGGAAGAACTGCAGCGGGCACTCTCGACGTTGCTGCGACAGGAAATCGCGGTTACTGGTGCAGGACGTACCGATGCCGGCGTGCACGCCCGCATGATGGTGGCCCACTTTGATGCGACCCTCGGCGACCTGAGTCCTGAACAGCTGAAGTATAAGCTGAACCGGCTGTTGCCTTGGGACATCGCCGTGCAGAAGGTGGAAGTGGTGAGCGACGACCTGCATGCGCGTTTCTCGGCTAAGAGTCGCATGTACCGCTATTACGTCCATACGGCGAAGGATCCCTTCCTCAGGCCTTACTCCTGCGAGTTGCACTATCCGCTGGACTTCGGACGGATGAACGAGGCTGCCCGGCTGTTGCTGGACTATGAGGACTTCGGCGCCTTCTGTAAGAGCGGTGCCGACGTGAAGACGACGCTCTGCGACGTGACGAAGGCCGAGTGGGTACAGACCTCGGCGAACAGCTGGTATTTCGAGATCCGTGCCAACCGCTTTCTGCGGAACATGGTGCGTGCCGTCGTCGGTACACTGATCGAGGTGGGTCGCGGACGGCTGTCGATCGAGGAGTTTAAGAAGGTGATAGAAGGCAAGCAGCGCTCGGAGGCCGGTGAATCGATGCCCGCCCACGCGCTGTTCCTGGAAGATATCGTATATTAAGATATGTGGCTGATTTTGGCTTTTATGTCGGCAGCGCTATTAGGCTGCTACGACTCTTTTAAGAAACAGGCACTCAAGGCGAATGCCGTCATTCCCGTGTTGTTTCTCAACACGCTCTTTTCATCGCTTATCTTCCTGCCGTTTATCCTGATGAGCCCGTCGGGACAACTCGACGGCAGCATCTTCCACGTGGCCAGCGGCGGGTGGGAGATGCACAAATACATCGTGCTGAAGGCGGTCATCGTGCTGTCGAGCTGGATTCTCGGCTACTTCGGTATGAAACACCTGCCGCTGACGATCGTAGGACCGATCAATGCCACACGACCGGTGATGGTGCTCGTGGGTGCCCTGCTGGTGTTCGGTGAACGGCTGAACGTGTGGCAGTGGATTGGTGTGCTGCTGGCGGTGGCCTCGTTCCTCATGCTCAGTCGCAGCGGTAAGAAGGAGGGCATCGACTTCAAGCACGACCACTGGATCTATATGATTGTGGGTGCAGCTGTACTCGGAGCCGTCAGCGGGCTCTACGACAAGTATCTGATGGCGCCCGTATCAGCCGGTGGCGTGGGACTCGACAGGATGATGGTGCAGTCATGGTATAACATCTACCAGTGTGGGATGATGGGCGCGATGCTCTGGCTGCTGTGGTGGCCGAAACACGAACAGACGACACCCTTCCACTGGTCGTGGTCGATACTCGGCGTGAGTCTGTTCCTCTCAGCTGCCGACTTTATGTATTTCTATTCGCTGAGTCTACCTGACGCGATGATCAGCATCGTCTCGATGATCCGCAGGGGAAGTGTGATCGTGAGCTTCGGATTCGGTGCACTGTTCTTCCACGAGAAGAACCTGAAGGCGAAAGCCTTCGACCTGGCACTGGTGTTGTTGGGAATGATCTTCCTCTATATCGGAAGCCGATAAAGAGCGCTCGTCAGACTAGTCACGATAGACCCATTTCAACACGTTGTTGATCCAACGGATAGAGCAACGGAACCAACGATTCGTGCTGACGGGCTTTCCTCCAAAACGTAAGATAAATTCGCGGAAGGAATTCTTCCGGAAGGGTAGGCCGACATCCATGAAGTTGATGTGGTCGTAGCCCTGTTGGTGGGCGTACTTGATGGCGTGCCAGATGGTGACCTCGTCGGGATGGAGCATCAGGTAGGACTTTCGACGGAAAGCTGAATACCAAAGGTAGGCATCGGTACCATGATAAGCACATGCTGAACAACCGATCACGCGGTTGCGGAACTTGGTGACGAACAGCTGGCATTGGTCGCAATCCTTCAGAAGATTAAAGAATTGGTTGTCAGGGATATATCGCTTTGGCTTCAACCAATGGTGCTGATGTAGTAGCTTATTGAAGGCTTTGAGGTCGGCGGCGCTGTCGACCGTCTCGCAAGTCACCCCATGGGCATAGGCACTCTCGATGTGATGCAGCATCTTGTCTGTCACCCGTTCTTCGGGCGTGCGACTGTGCAGCGAGTTGTGGATGCTCATCCAATGCACGGGGAAATAATTGTTCTGGCGGAACTGTTTGTAGGCGAACATCTTTTGGGAAAGGTTACTAAACTCAATGTAAAGAACTTTCTTGTTGAGTTTTTGAGTGAGGGCAGTCACCATTTCACCAAACAACTCGTCTTTCCGGTAGGGACTGTCGGCATAGACGCCTTCGCCCAGCACCCGACACTGGATAAGCATGAAGGGTGGCAGGAAGGATGTGCGGTAACGGATCATCGCCAGCAGGTGACACAGTACACGTCCGTCTTCATCGGTGCAGACCGTCATGTAGGGCTTCATCCGTGGGGTAGCGGAACAGATGGAGAACAACTGTCGGCTATGGAAGAAATTGCTTTCGTCCAGTGGCGGCAGCTTCTCTGCACGCGAATAAATATGTGTCTGTATTCCTTTCACGCTACAAATATACGAAAAAAAAGCTGCCGCTAGTCGTCTTTTCACTTTTTTTTTGTACTTTTGTCGCAAAATTTAGATAAACTATGACAGAATTCAAGGATTTGGCGCAGATGCGCCGCAGCCATCGTAAGTTTACAGAACAGGAAGTCGATGCCGACGACCTGAAGTTGATCCTCAGGGCCGCCCTGATGTCGCCCACCTCCAAAGGCCAGCGCGCATGGCAGTTTGTCGTCGTCGACGATAAGCTGGATATCGAGAAACTCTCGGATGCCAAGAATATGGGCAGTCAGTTTCTGAAGGGTGCGCCAATCGCCATCGTGGTGCTGGGTG
>JAEENF010000226.1 GCA_016283605.1 Prevotella sp. | reverse complement strand
CGACGGCGCTGTCTACGAGTCTAAAGGCACCTTCGCCTTTATCTCTCGTAAGGCGCTGCGTGAACTGCAGGAGAAAGGTTCCTTTGTCTACGATGGCATCACTTGGAGACTTGTCCGTGTAGATCCGAGTTTATCTGTGGCTGAAAAAGACAATGTGGCTCATGTCCGTGCGGATATCGACCAGACGGAGATGTGGATCAAACAGGATGATCATCTCCCTCTTGTGCTTGAAATGCGTAATAACCCCTTGGGAATAGACTGGAATATAGAATGATGAAACGACTACTTATACTAACAATTCTGCTGATTCAGTGGTTTGCGTTATACGCAGAGCAGGCAGAGAACAAGGAAGTGCCAGGAGCAACTCTTGCTGAGATCGAGCAACAGATTGCTCGTGAACAAAAGGCGGGTAACGTCGAGGAAGAGGGACTGGCCCGTTGGAGAAAGATGGATTTGTTGAAGAACCTCTCGCTGACGGAGAAACAGGTCGAAGAGGCCGTCGTCCAGATGGAGTGGTTCCGTAAACACGGTCAATGGGACAATTACTATCGCACGTGGCAACTTAAGACCAATGCCTTGAGTGCGCTGGGTAAGTTGAAACAGTCCTTACAGGAGACCCAACAGATGCTCGACGATGCCAAGGAACGCAACAACAAACTGGGTCGTGCAATGGCCTACAAGCAGATTGGCGTCATCTATCTGAACATGAAACAGACGGATTTGGCCGTTGAGGCTCTGCAAGATTATGCCGAACTCATCAAGGGTGAGGAAGGCGACTATAGCATGCTGAGTAGCGTCTATTACCGTATGGCCAAGGCCTACGACTATGACAAGAACTATCATAAGGAACTGCGGCTGACCAACGAATGGCTCGATTTTCTTCATACCAAGGTCGGCAAGGTAAAAGTAGCTGAGGTCCGTGAATGTTACAATGCCTGCTATCTGGCCCGAGCTGCGGCTTATATCGGCTTGGATCAACTTGAGAACGCGAAAATGGCTCTTGATACGGCAGAACATCATGCCCACTTGATCAACAGGGCCCTCAGCCTTCATCATTATTATAAGATGAGAGCCCGCTACCATCTGGCAGAGGGTGAAGCCGCCAAGGCGTTGGTTTATACGGATAGTGTCAGTATGATGACCAACGATAAGGATGACCATGCTGACGAGATGAAGGCTCTGGCATTGTTGAAACTGGGACGAAGTGCAGAGGCGGCACATATTTACCAGCGGTTGTATTACGACAAGGACTCCATCTTCGGACGTGACGCCCGCCAGCATCTCGATGAGCTGAACACGCTGTTCCAAGTGGATGAACTCGAGGCTGAACAGCAACGTACCCGCTTCCGATACACCATCATCGCGGCCGCCTCCATTGTATTGGCACTTCTGGTCTTACTCCTCTTTGGTTGGCGATCAGCTCTTAGACAAAAGAGGGTCAACGAGAAGTTGCGCATCGCCAATGAGCAGGCGAAAGCGTCCTCAAAGATGAAAACGGAATTCATCCGAAATATCTCCCACGAGATACGTACACCACTGAATATCCTTTCGGGCTTCACCCAGATACTGACTTCGTCAGATATGGAATTAGGTGAAGAAGAGAAGTTGGATATTCAACAAAAGGTGATGGAGAATGCGGATCGTATCACAAATGTTGTAGACCAAATGCTCGAACTGAGCGATGCCAGCAGTGAGGCGCTCATTGAACGTAAAGACCTGACGGATGTTCTGAATATTGTGGCTCAGGCCATAGAACACTCCAAGATAGCCCTGCATACACGACCTGGAAATCCTGACTCACAGGTAACATTCGAAAGCATCGCTGACGAGACTGCGGCTTCGATGACATTGCATACCAATAAGTTGTTTGCCGTCCGTACCCTTGCCCAGCTATTGGAGAATGCTGTGAAATTTACGTCTGAGGGTAGCATCAAACTCTACATGGAGCGTGCGGACAATAAGATTCGCCTGATTGTCGAAGATACGGGTATCGGTATCCCTGCTGATCAGGCCGAATCCATCTTTGAAGAGTTCGTACAACTCGATGCATTTACCGATGGCACTGGTATCGGACTGACCGTTGCACGTTCTATCGCCCAGCGAATGGGAGGAGACCTCTGGTTTGATACGAGTTATACACAAGGCGCACGCTTTGTCTTTGAACTACTCAAAAACTAAAACATGATGACTAAGACAAATGGTATAAACAGAATAGGCAGGCGGATGGTAATAGCTTTGCCACTTTACCTTTTTACCTTTTTACCTTTATCCGCCCAGTCGCTGGAGCAGATGGGCGGTGTCTATTATGCCTATCCGATAGAGACGGGAATCACGAGTCCCCAACTGCAAACGGCCCCTGAGGGTTACGAGCCGTTCTATATCTCTCATTACGGACGTCACGGTTCACGATGGCTGCCCGACGATAGCCGATATGAGTGGGTCAACAAGCAGTTTGAGGATCAGAGTCGTCTGACCAAGTTGGGCAAGAACGTCCGCAAGCGTTTGGCGAAGGTGTGGAAAAATGCCAAAGGCAATGGTGGCCAGCTGACATCGCTTGGAGGACGTCAGCATCGTGGCATCGCCCGCAGGATGTATCAGAATTTCCCCCAGCTGTTTACGGCTGAGACTCATCTGACGGCTCACTCCAGTACCGTCAACCGCTGTAAGACGAGTATGGAGAATTTCGTCTCTGAGATAAAGACACAGAATCCATCGGTACAGATCAACCCTATTACGCGAGAGGAGGATATGGCTTGGATCGCCTATAAGTCTAAGGAACAGAGTTACTTAGAACATTCACGGGTTTGGCCTTTGTCGATATCAACAGACAGATTCATCAACGCGTTGTTTACAGATGCCAGCCACCTGACGAAGCTGAACAGGGAGAAGTTGCTGACAGAACTTCATACCATCGCCTCGGATATGCAGGATGTGGAAATAAAGGTATCGCTCTACGACCTCTTCACTGAAGAAGAGATGCAGGCCGTGTATCAACTGAACAACAGTCGGATGACACTTCAAAATGGCGACAAGATTATGAACGGAGGCATTGCAGCCCGTTGTGCTATTTCGCTCTGGGACCGTATCGAGGCTGATGCCGATGCGGCTGTCGCCAGAGGTGGGGTAGGAGCTGATCTCCGCTTCGGACATGATACGAATCTCTATCGCCTGATGACGTTGATGGGCATCGATACCAAAGATAAGCCTATGGACGAGATTCTGCCGATGGCAGCCAATCTTCAGATGATTTTTTATAAGAATGCACAGGGAGAGGTGATAGTGCAACTGCTGCATAATGAGAGGTATATAGGCTTTATGAGGTGGAAAGCGCTGAAACAGCAAGTTGCAGAGCGGAAACACTACTTCGAGCATTTGCGGCAGTTGAATGCGCTGAACACCATGGTAGGAACGGCGCCGGCAAACACCAAGACGGCTGGTCTCTTTGGCAAAGGCTCCGAAGAACACGGTCAGACGCTTCCGGCTGTGCTGGTGCCCAATGGCCAGAACTTCTGGACACCACAGACCCGCGATACCGAAAAGAAATGCATCGCCCCGTATTATTATACGGACTCTCTTTTCCAGGGCATCCGCAACAGTCACTGGATTGTGGGAGGATGTACACAAGACTATGGGTCGTTTACCTTGGCGGCACTTAGTGGAAGACTGCGCCTGAGACCAGAGGAGCGGGCCACACCATTCTATCATCAGGAAGAGCTCTCTCATCCACATTACTATGCCGTCCGTCTGCCTCAAGAACATCTGAAGCTGGAACTGACGGGTAGCAGCCATACAGCCATCTTCCGCATCACGCCTGAACAGGATGGTCCTGTACACATCGTACTGAACCATAACAGCGATGAGGGTGAGGGTTATCTGGAGGTGGATACCATCGCCAAGACCGTCTATGGCTACAACCCCGTCCATCGCATCTATCAGGGGTGGGGAGAACGGGCAGGCTTTGATGGCCACTACTTGTTACAGTGTTACGACCCCATCACCGCTTATGGCATCGACAGCCTGTGTGTCTGGCTCACCTTCGAGGGGAAGGCCCATAAACCCATCATCCTGAAGGCCGCGACCTCGTTTACCAATAAAAAAGGCGCTGAGGACAACTTTGCCTTTGAGGTTGAAGGTCATGACTTCGAGAGTATGATGCTTCAAACCGCCCGGCGGTGGATTGACCGTCTGCACACCATTGATGTGGAGGATGAGAATACAGCCCGCGTCGATCAGTTCTATGGCGCACTCTATCGCTGTTCGTTCCTCCCTCGTGAGATGAGCGACGTCGACGGCACATATCCGGCTTTCTCCAGCGGTCAGTTGACTGCAGGAAACAACAGGAAGTACTATGGCGACTTCTCGATGTGGGATACCTACCGTGCCCTGCATCCCCTCTATACGCTGATCGCCCCAGGGCAGACGGAAGATATGATGCAGTCGCTGGTGACCATGTACGAGCAAGGTGGATGGCTGCCCATCTTCCCTTGTTGGAACGCCTACACGGCAGCGATGATTGGCGACCATTGCAGTGTTGCCCTGGCCGATGCCTACATTAAAGGTATCAGGAACTTCGACGTCGAGACGGCTTATGCGGCTATGCGGAAGAACGCCTTCGAGACACCTGCCAACTTTGAGGATTATAAGAACGGTATGGGTCGCAGGGCGCTCGAGAGTTATCTGAAGTATGGCTATATCCCCCTGGAGGATGGCGTGAAGGAAGCCTTCCATCAGGACGAGCAGACGTCGCGCACCCTCGAATATGCCTTCGATGACTTCGCCGTCGCTCAGCTGGCTCAGGCTCTGGGTCATGAGCAGGATTATAAGGCTTTGGTGCGTCGCTCAGAAAACTGGCGCAACGTCATCAATCCCAAGACCGGCTATTGCGACGGTCGCCATCAGAACGGGAAGTTTGAGGATAATACCGACTTCATTCACCGCAAACCCTATATCACCGAGGGTGCCACATGCCACTACACCTGGTATGTGCCCCACAATGTCGAGGGACTCATAGAAGTGCTTGGAGGCCCACAGCAGTTCGAGGCCAAGCTCGACTCGATGTTTACAGAGGGAAGATACTGGCACGGCAACGAGCCTTGTCACCAGATCGCCTATCTATACGATTTCATCGGTAGAAAGGACAAGACCATCGCGCGTGTGGCGCACATCCTCGATACGGAGTACAACGATACCCCTGGTGGCCTCTCTGGCAACGATGATGCCGGACAGATGTCGGCTTGGTACATCTT
This sequence comes from Prevotella sp., assembly GCA_016283605.1. Taxonomy (GTDB): domain Bacteria; phylum Bacteroidota; class Bacteroidia; order Bacteroidales; family Bacteroidaceae; genus Prevotella. The sequence continues at coordinate 3,992 of JAEENF010000226.1, read as the reverse complement.
CTCGTCGATGGGCTTCTATCCCGTCTGTCCCGCTACCAATAAATACATGCTCTCAGCACCTCGTTTCCAGAAAGTGACACTGAACGGGCCTCTAGGCCATCAGTATGTGATCACTCCCGATGCCTTCCCCAAGGACAGGAACTACATCACTCAACAGGAGATCACTTCAGCGCTTCCGTAGCTTTTATTCCATTGGGATTTCAGGATGCTGCACGGCCAGCGGCAGGTCCTTCTGCGAGAGGTAGAACATGTAGAGGATACAGTCCTTCGTGCCGCGGTTCTCGCCGTGATGGATGGTGCCCACCATCTCTACGACGGCCTCGCCCTCATGCACTACCTTCGTCTTGCCGTCCTGACCGATGATGGTCAGCTCGCCCTGTACCAGCACACCGTAGTTCATGGCCACGTGGTGGTGCCAGCCCAGCTTCTGTCCAGCGGGGAACACGTACTTCACAGCCACCAGTTCGGGGCGACCCTGGAAGTAGTCGGGCAGCTCCACACCATCCCAGCTCTGCGAGGTACGGATCAGTTCGGTACTTACCACCTTGGGAGCAGGAGCAGGATTGTCCTCTTTAGCATGAGCCTCCTTGCAGGAGTTCAGTACGCTTGCGCCGCATACGAGGGTGGCGGCGAGCACCCAATGCATCATCTTTCTCATTGTGATTCTTGTTTAAAATAATTGTTTGGCTGCAAAGATAAACATAATAATCGGACTGACCAAACATCAGCCCGATTATTTTTGCACAATGACGTGAGATTTCAGGACCTTACGGCTCACCATTAACGACCCGTAATCTCACCTTCAACGAGATTACGGCTCACTGCTCACGAGATTACGGCTCGTATTTCTTTACAAATGGTCACATTCCCACATTTCCTCAAATTTTATAAAAGTTTTGGCGGTTTCGAGAATAATGACTATCTTTGCATGCAATATCACAAGTGATGCCGTTGGTCCGAAGGTGAAGGCAGAGGCAGAGATGACATTCGCACCGTTCGACAAGCAGCAGCCCCTCTCATTCGAGGCATCGCTCAAGGCAGGCGTCTATGCAGACCTGGGTGTACAGATGAAGTTCTGGAAGTTCAACATCGCAGAGTGGAAGACCACCTTCAATATGGTACCTGAGAAGAAGATCTGGAGCTATGAGTACCCGCAGGATATGGACAACAAGAAGAACGATCCCGTCACGAAGGTTCTCGAAGCAGCCACAAAGGCGATTCAGGAGGCTCAGTTGTAGGCCGGAAGAGACAGACGTCTTCTGTCATATCTGTCGAGCTTGTCGAGATAGAAGGCGCGGAAGTCTTTCCAGTGATAGTAGGGGGCACAGTCGGTCGTCATGGGCAGCTGGGCCTCCTGTTCGTTGAGGAGCACCTTGAAAAGCACATCCTGGTCGTGGATATCAGAACGGTAGAAGACCAACTGGATGTTGGAGCCCATGGGGATCACGTCGGAACTCCGCCAGCCTTGGGCTTCGACATCCTCCCAGCCGTCGATATGCTTGTCGTAGCCGTTGATGCCCAGCAGACAGGTCAGCGGCAGCAGTACCGTCTCGTGGCCGAAACGCAGCTGGGCACCAGGGCGCTCCAACTGCAGGCAGCTGTCGGCATCGGCAATGATCTGACGGAGCAGGTAACGCTGCGTGAAGGGACGGTCGCCGCCGTTGAGCTCGCTGCTGCCGTGGTTGAGGTACCACCAGACGTTGTCAGTCTTCCACAGGTTATACAGGTCTTCGATATCGAAGAGGTCAGTGAGGAAGGTGTCCCTATAGAAATGGGTGTTCAACTGGAAGAGGCCCATCTTGATCACGTAGTAGTTCAGCCAGGTCTCGTCAACGACTTTACTGGCAGCGTCGGGGTCGGTGAAAAGCAGCTTCATCAGTTTGGGATTACGGCTGTATTTGTCTACGAACGCGTCGTAAGCCTCCTGCGTGGCATCGGGCATCTTACGCAACAGCTTGTCCTGGTGGTTCAGATACCACATGTCGCGTTTTGAGGCCCTCATCGTGATCTGCAGCTGGGGGTTGAGCTTCACCATCTCCATCATGAAGGAACCCATCGAGAGGATGCAGCGGTTGACCACAGTACTCCTGGCATCCACGTGGGCATCGCCGCTGAGCACCTCAGGGAAGCGGTTCATCATCCGCTGGCAGATGTGCCGCATCTGCAGTTGTCCGAATCCCGTCAGGTCGCCCCACTGGCCTTCGGAGTCGTTGATGATGGTCCTGATCTCTTTCAGGACCTGATGGCCTGCGGTCGTCAACAGCCCCAGGCTATCGGCTTTCAACATCATCTTGTAGGGGATATCGTAGCCCTTCCGGTTGTTGATATATCGTGAACCGTGACGGCCGTAGTGGGAGATATAGAAGGGATGCTTGCCCTCTGGTGCAGGCGTCATCGGCATCTCCACGCTGTCGGGATAGATGCGGTAGTTACAGGCGGCATAGCTGGGGTCCTTCTTGATCATCTCGCGTACGGACTGGGCGGTACCAGACGACAGAAGACAAAGGATGAAGCATAAACTTATCAGCAGTCTTTTGTGGATCTTGGCCATCATAATTCTCAGTTCTTAATGTTTAACAACCTCAGGTAATGTTCGCGGACGTCTTTCCAATGGTAGTAGGGCGCACAGTCGGTGGTGACGGGCAACGTGGCTTCCTGCTCGTTCAACAGCACCTTGATCAGCACGTCCTGATCGTCGAAGTCCCTGCGGAAGTAGATGATCTGCAGGTTGGCACCTATGGGGGCGATGCGATAGTCGGCCCAACCTTTCTCGTCGAGGGTCTCCAGATCATCGGTAACCAGACCGAAGCCGTTGATGTCCATCAGACAAACGAGGGGCATGAAGGCTGTCTCGAGGGTATAGCGCAGATGGGTCACGGGCTTCTGGAGCAGGATGACGCTGTCGCCCTTCTCGATGATGTGACGCAACAGGTTGCGCGAGGCATAGGGCTGCTGACTGCCGTTCAGCGCGCAGCCGCCATAGTTGATATACCACCAGGCATTCCGCTTCTTCCACTGTTGGTAGATCTCGTCGGAGGTGAAGAGGTCGTAGAGCGTCAGACTGTTGCGTAAGTCGGTGTTCTGAAGGTTGCCGGCGACGTCGAAGAGCTGGTCCATGAGGCTTCTGGCCTTCTTGGGTTTAAGGTATGACGCATCTGTAAAGAGGGCCTGCATCAGACGTTCAGGGTGTTCGTATGCTGCCGCGAAGGCCTGATAGCGGGCAGCGGTCAGTGAGTCCTTCTTCGCGGCTTGGAGCTGCTTGTCTTGCGGGTTCAGGTAAGGCTTAAAACTCAGGCTCGCCTTGTGGCTGAGGCCTGTGGGACGCAGACGGGCCAACTCCACCATCGCCTCTTCCATCGACATTATACAACGGTTGACCGTTGCGCAACGGCCACTGACGTAACCGCTCTTGTCGAAGGTCTCAGGGAACAGGTATTCCATGCGGCGGATGATGTTGTGCTGTTGTTGCGCACCGAGTTCTGTCAGTTCTCCCGTGCGGTCCTTGGCATCCCGTCGGATACGGTCGAGACGCTGCATCACGTCACGTCCCAGCGGTGTCAGCTTCCCCAGACTGTCGGCCTTGGCCAGTGTGCGGTAGGGGGCGTCATAGTCTTCTTGCTGGTCCAGGTAATACGAACCTTGGCAACCGTAATGGCTGAGGAAGAAGGGTTTTTTGCCTTCTGGTGGCGGTGTCATCGTCGATGGGTGTGATACCGGGTAGGCCAGAAAGGTGCCTGCCGAGCGGCGCGCGTCAAGACGGATCTCCTCGCGCACGGACTGTGCGGAGATGAAGGTTAAAGGACAAAGGATAAGGGGGAGACTTATCAGCAGCCTTTTATGGATGATGCTTATCTTGGTTATCATAATGCTTAATTAAAAACAAGTGTTGTCAGCCGTTCTGGCACGAAGAGCTCTTGTGCGACGGTCTGGATATCGGCGGCAGTCACCTTGTCGATATGTGCGAACAGGTGGGTGACATCCTTCTCCCAGCC
>JAEENF010000225.1 GCA_016283605.1 Prevotella sp. | reverse complement strand
TGTTCAGGTCGCTGCCGCAGAAGCCCACATATCTCATTTTTAATAATACTTCGCCGTCGCCCATCTGTGGCTCGGCCATCTCAATCACCTTCATCACCGAAGGCTCACTAATCTGAATTGCTTTCATTATTTTGACTTTAGATTATTTGACTTAGACTATAGATTATAGACTTCTCCTTACATGTGTACGCCAGCCATAGACGGTAACGATGATAAAACAGATGAACGGCAGCACGAACGAAGCATTCGTAGCGGGGAAGCCACCGAACACCGTCCCCTCATCGATAATCATCGCCTGCAGCGGTGGCAATACAGAACCACCTAAGATGGCCATAATCAGACCGGCAGCACCGAATTTTGCATCATCGCCCAGACCATCGAGGGCAATACCATAGATGGTCGGGAACATCAGCGACATACATCCGCTGACGCAGACCAGACAATAAAGTCCCAAGCGGTTCTGGAACACGATGACACCCAGCGTGAATACCATCGCCAGAATACCGAAGATGGCCAACAGCTTGGCAGGCTTCAACCACTTCATCAGCCAGGTAGCGATGAAGCGCGAGCAGATGAAGAAGAGCATCGCGAAGATATTAAACCGCTGCGACAGCACCTCAGCCTCCTGTTCGCCCATGCCCTCGCCCATGAACACACGCGTACCATACTGAATAATAAAGGTCCAGCACATGATCTGCGCACCGACATAGAAGAACTGGGCAATCACGCCCTCACGGTAGTACTTCAGGGCAAAGATACGTTTCAGCGTGGCGAAGAAGTGGATATCGTGGCTCTGGTCACCATTCTTCGGCATCTTCGAGAACAGGATGATGAGGAACATGGCCACAATCACCAGTCCGATGATGAGATAGGGCGAAATGAGCACACTCAGGTCGGCATCCTTCAGCGCCTCAAACTCCGCATCGTCCAAGAGGGCACGCTCGTCGCTGCTCATCGGATTGAGCTTGGCCTGGATGAAGTTCATAGCCACGAACATACCGATGATCGAACCGCAGGGGTTGAAACATTGTGCCATGTTCAGTCGCCGCGTAGCCGTCTCTTCCGGACCCATCGTCAGGATATACGGGTTACAGCTCGTCTCCAGGAACGACAGACCACAGGTCATGATGAAATAGGCCATCAGGAAACAGCCATAGATGCCGATGGCCTTCGCGGGGAAGAACATCAGGGCACCGGCGGCATAGAGTCCGAGCCCCATCAGCACACCTGCCTTATAACTGAACTTACGTATGAAGATGGCAGCCGGGAAGGCCATGCAGAAATAGCCGCCGTAAAAAGCCACCTGTACCAATGCGCCCTCAGTCACGCTCATGCGGAAGATCTTCGAAAACGCCTTCACCATCGGATTGGTGATGTCATTGGCGAATCCCCACAAAGCGAAACAGAACGTCACGAGAATGAACGGAATCAGGAAACTCATCCCATCCTTTGAAATCAACGATCTTTTCTCTTCCATATCTGTAAACCGTAAACTATAAACCGTATGCTCTAAACTCACTTATAAATTGGTCCGAAATTAGCGCAGGCCCTGTAGTCGGCGCCCTCCTTGTCCATACCGAAGGCATTCCAGCAGGAAGGACGGAAGATGTCCTTGTCAGCGATATTATGCATACAGACGGGGATACGCAGCATCGCACAGAGCGTGATCAGGTCGGCACCCACATGTCCGTAACAGATGGCACCATGATTAGCCCCCCAGTTGTTCATCACCGAATAGACATCCTTAAAGGCATCCTTCGTAGGATCGAGTCGTGGGGCAAACCAAGTGGTAGGCCATGTGGGGTCGGTACGCTTGTCGAGGATGTCGTGGGTCTTGGGGTCGAGTTCTACCGTCCAACCTTCAGCCAATTGCAATACAGGACCTAAGCCTGCTACGAGGTTCAGGCGCAGCATCGTCATAGGCATTCCACCTTTTGTTACGAAGTGTGACGAGTAGCCACCACCACGGAAGTAGTCGCGGTCGGCAGGCATCCATGAGGTTGCCTTCAGACAAGCCTCCATGTCTTCGTTCTTCATCTCCCAGAATGGCTTAATGGTAGGATTACCTTCCTTGTCTGTCATAGCACCTGTTGCATCGAGAGTGGTAGCACCACTATTAATAAGGTGGATGAAACCACCAGCAGCATCGCCACTCAGGTCAGTACCTGTGACGCGCTTTACAGCCTCCGGACTCCAATAGGTGCGGATATCCGAGAACATCACACCACGATTCGTCAACAAGTGGCCGAACAACATCGACATACCATTCAAGAAGTCGTTCTCAGTTGCCAGCGTATAAGCCTCGCGCGGACCGTTCCAGTCGAACGAGGTACACATCATCGACTCAGGGAAGTCGAAGTTGGGCTTGTAGTCCGTCCACTGACGCTGTCCCTGCACACCAGCAGCGATAGCGTTATGGCCGATGGCTTCTTCCTTATAACCCATCTCCAGCAGCTTTTCAGAGCCCTGCATCAGGTCGCGGATAATCATCATCGTCTTTGTGGTGAACTCCCAGTCCTCATCCTTCTCCTGACGATTCTTGCCTTTGCCTTTACCGTTGAAGGTGGTCATGGGAACGCCAGGGAACAAGGGGCGATCCTCATTATAGTCGTGACCCTCCTGGGGTTTGCAATACTTCTCTACCCACTGCATGGCTTTCGCGAATTCTTCCTTATCGTAGATGCCGAAGTCCACACGACGCAGGATTTCTACCAAGGAGACATACTCGGTGCGCATGCCAAGATACTGTTGCAGGAAGTCGGCATTGACGATACTTCCAGCGATACCCATACAGGTGTTACCCAACGACAGGTAGCTCTTTCCACGCATCGTTGCCACCGCCTGGGCAGCACGGGCAAAGCGCAGAATCTTCTCGGCTACGTCCTCAGGAATAGTATTGTCGTCTAAGTCCTGCACATCATGGCCATAGATGCCATAAGCGGGCAGACCTTTTTGCGCATGGGCGGCTAATACTGCAGCGAGATAAACAGCACCTGGACGCTCCGTTCCATTGAAGCCCCAGACAGCCTTGGGATAGTAGGGATTCATGTCCATCGTCTCTGAGCCGTAGCACCAGCACGAGGTCACGGTAATGGTTGATCCCACACTCTCACGCTCAAACTGTTCGGCACAGGCGGCACTCTCACCTACACGACCAATTGTCGTGTTCGATATGACACACTCAACAGCACTTCCGTCGCCATTCCTTAGGTTACTTTCGATTAGTTGCTTTACGGCCTTGGCCAGATTCATTGTCTTCTCTTCCAGGCCTTCACGGATACCACCCTGACGACCGTCGATCGTCGGACGAATACCGATTTTTGGATAGTTTGTTTTCATTGTTTGATTTGTTATTTCAGTAATTACCTTGCTGAGACATATTTGTGAAGAGTCTTGCGGATGGCACCGTTGCCTGCGTACAACTCTTTTACCATACCCTCAATCTGTTCGCCCAGACCAGCCTCATAGAGGTCGAGTCCAAAGACGTCCTTGCGGCTGTACAGCTTCTTCAGCGGACTCCAGTCCTGATCCTGCTTGCCAATCTGCAGCGGAGCCACAATGGCCTGCAACTCTTCGAGCATGGGATCGGGTGAGCAGTCGAACGGCGTACCGTCGTCCTTGATGCCCTTCAGATAGCGGGCATAGCCAGCCAATGTCAACGGAATCAGCACAAGATTGCTCTTATCCAGTCCACGGGCGATATACTTCTTCAGCGTCTCGCCAAAGCGGATGGGCAGCTTCTGCGACGTATCCATTGCGATACGCTGAGGAGCATCGGGCATGAACGGATTCGGCAGACGGCGGTTGATGACGGCACCAATGAACTCGTAGGGATTCAGCACGCCTGGGTCAACGACTACGGGCATGGCCTCCATATAACCAATCTTCTGGATGAACGGACGCAGGTCCTCATCGGCCATCTCGGCACTAATCAGCGTATAGCCCAGCATACAGCCATAGATACTCATCGCCGTATGCAACGGATTCAGACACGTGGTCACCTTCATTGTTTCCACTTTATCCACGGTCTCACGCGTCGTATAGAGCGCGCCACCCAAATCCAATGGCGGACGGCCATTGGTATAGTTGTCCTCGATGACCAAATACTGCACTTCCTCAGCATTCACAAACGGCGCCGTAAAGGTGTGCTTCTCCGTCTCAATGTAGTTATTGTCCTCGAAACCGTCCGCAGCCAGCATCTCCTTCACCTTCTCGTGCGGGCGTGGAGTAATCTTGTCAATCATCGACCACGGGAAGGTAATCTTCTTTTCATCTTTCAGGTATGCCAGGAACTCAGCAGGCACCAGTCCATCCTTCACCCAGCGCTCAGCATAGGCAAAGACGCCAGCCTTCACCTTGTCGCCGTTGTGCGAGCAGTTGTCCATCGACTGCACCGTGAGCGGCAGTTCGCCAGCCTTGAAACGCTCAAACAGCAGCGCACATACCTTACCCATAGCGAACAGGGGCTTCATTCCACGAGCCAAATCGGCCTCGTTGAACGTGTAGCCCTTCTCAGTAATGGTGAACGAAATCATCTGTAACGACGGATTCTTGAAAATCTCCACCAGACGTTTCCAGTCGTCAAACTGCGGGTCAGCCTTCAGGGCTTCTGTCACGCTGGCAATCACCTTCTTCTCGATAGAACCATCCGAGCAGAGGTTCACGCAGAGCGACAGATTATTATAAGGTGCATACGCCTTGTCGATGACCTCGAAGTCGAAGGTCTCTGCCACAATGACACCACGGTCGTACTTGCCCGTGTTCAGCGCGTCGTTCAGGATGGCTGCAGGGAAAGCACGGAAGATGTTACCACCGCCGAAATGTACCCATGTGGGTTCCTTGGCAGTCTTCTCGCGTATTTTAGCAATATCAAACTTGGGCAGCTCATATCCCTTGGCTTCCCATTCTGCGGCATTGTAATTACCGCTAAAAATATCATTCAGTTTCATATTAATCAAAGAATCCTGGTTGTTTATATTCGATGCCTAACTCTCTATCAACAGTGGCGAGAATGCCCTGTACCTGACCTAGTGCGAACATACGTCCTAAGAGCGTATAGCCAGCATTATGGCCGTGACTGCTTTCGTCCATGATGCCACCAGGCTCATCTGTGAAGGTCATACCGTGGTCTACACGCATGGGGAGATTGGGATTCTCCTTCTCGAAAATGCGGCAGAGTTCGATGATGTCGGCACGTCCGCCAAGGTGTGAGGCTTCGGTGAAGTCGCCATTTGGGAAAATGTGGCAGGAACGCAGGTGGACGAAGTGGGTGCGTGAGGCGAATCTTTTGGCCAATTCTACGACGTTGTTATATGCGCCAGCACTCAAAGATCCTGCACAGAAGGTGAGACCATTGTGTTTGTTGGGCACAGCATTGAGGAACCACTGGATATCCTCCTCCGTACGCACGATGCGTGGCAATCCGAGGATCTCGATAGGGGGATCATCGGGGTGTACGCACATGTTCATACCGTACTCCTCGCAAGTGGGCATGATGGCTTCGAGGAAATATTTCATGTTTTCTCGTAATTGCTTCTTGTCTATGCCTTTATAAAGGTCTAGGAATTCACGGAATTTCTGAACAGGAGCCTCATCGCTTTCGCTGAAGTTTCCCGATACAAAACCTTGTGTCTTGATAACAATGTTCTCTACGAGTTTGTGGTCCTTTTCTGGTGTCATCGTCTTAGCCAGTTCGTCACACTCAGCAATGACGCTACGGCCTTTGCCCCAACCCTCTGGGAACTGGAACTTCTCCCATTCCTCGCGTGCACCTGGGCGTTTCAGAATATAGATGTCGAAATAGGCAAACTCGGCATAGTTGAAATAAAGGTTTGTCGAACCGTTAGGATTAGTGTGGAAAAGGTCGGTGCGGGCCCAGTCCAAAACGGGCATAAAGTTGTAGCAGATACAATGAATACCTTCTGCCGAAAGATTACGAAGGCTCTCCTTGTAGACTTCAATTTGGTGATCACGATCAGGACCGCCATACTTGATGGTTTCGACTACTGGCAACGACTCAACGACGCTCCAGCGCATTCCATAGCTCTCGATGTACTCACGTAAGCCACGGATCTTTTCGCGTGTCCAAACCTCTCCAAGAGGTACATCATGCAGGGCAGTAACGATGCCCTCAACTCCGATTTGCTTTAGCATGGCAAGAGTGATTTTGTCTTTCTTGCCAAACCATCTCCATGTTCTTTCCATATTTGTTTCTTGTTTATTTGAGTAAGTTGTATTATTTTCGTTTTCTTCCCATAATCAGCTGATGGAAATCAAGGTTCCTATGACTGTGTGTAGGGGCGTGAGGGGTATACGATGGACTGCTCTCATTGCCATAACGGTCAGTTGCGGTTACGGCATAGTGAAGCGTACGTCCATGATGAGGTATGAAGATAGAGGCCCCCTGTCGTCGGGTGGCGATCAGAAGGGTAGGGTCTTCGGTATCGACGGGAAATTTGTCGGATGCATAGACATTATATAAAAGATAGTCCCCTTCGACTGTATTGCGGACTGTACTCCATGTCAGATGGTCGGTGGTCATGCCGCGTTGGATGGTTAGCAATCTAGGAGATAATGGTGGACGTTTCCCCATCCATGTCATCGCAGGCACAAGTGATGGGTAACCATTAAAGTCTTTCGTGAAAGAATAAATATTTTTAGTATTGTCAGTCAGGAATTTAGATCTAAAGAAGGCGTGGCCCATACCTTGCTCGCGGAGGACGTTCATCTCGCGTTTGATGATGTCCAGCCCCCAGTTGCGTTCCTTGGGGTGGAGCATATATACCGCCAATCCAGGCACTACTAAACGACCGTAGGAAAACTCCTTCCAGTTCACAGCGAAAGGATAGAAATTGTTTCCTTGGAAATACATCATTGGAAAGAGTGCATCCATCAGTCCGTCGCGAAGCCAACCTTGGGCATCTTGACAGACAGTGGTGTTGGCATTCCAACCCGAACTCTTGTAACGTGGAAGGTCGTCGTATTTGCCGATAGGAGAACACGACACTATTACCCACGGTTTCAGGGCTTTCACGCCTTGATAGATCTTTCGGACGATACTGGTGATATACGAACGCCCCTGTGAACGGCTTACTTTCAGCTTCCATGTTTCGGGGTAACGAATATAGTCAAGGTGGATGCCATCAATATCGTAGCGACGTGTGACCTCTTCGCAGATACGTGTCAGATAGTCGCCGGTCTGCGGCATCTCAGGGTTCATATAACCTTCCTCCCCAATTTTCACAATTTGTTTGGGATATTTTTGCCGAAGTGTCTTACAGCCCATCGTATTCCATTTGCCTACGGGGATGGTGACAATCCATGCATGACATTGCATGCCTCGTTTATGACACTCCTCGATGGCGAATTGTAGGGCATCGTAGCCTGGAGATGTGCCAGGTTTGCCAGAAAGACAACCGTCCCAAGGTTCCATATTAGAAGGGAAGATCGTTGTTCCACGAACGCGTGTCTGAATAAGTATGGTATTAATATTAACTTGTTGAAGTTGGTCGAGAATCTTTGTCAGTTCCTGTTTCTGTGCCTTGATAGAATGTGGTGAGGTGGCATAGGTATGCGGCCAGTCGATGCCGCCGATGGTCGTCAGCCACACCGCCCTGATTTCATGTTTCGGGGTATGTGCATGAAGGGGCAATACCAGGGTCAGAAGGATAAAAAACTTTATAATCGTCTTCAAAATCTTCCTTTTTTGATGAATTTTGCTGCAAAGATACAAAAAAAGCTATAGAATTTACCGATTATCGCAGATTATTTGTAATTTTGCGATGAAATTATTAAAAAAACGAATAACGACTATGATTTCATTTCTCTTGAGTCTGTTGGCTCTCATTGTTGGGTATCTATTCTATGGGCGGTTTGTGGAACGTGTATTCGGCCCAGACGACCGTGTCACTCCCGCCGTTGCAAAAGCTGATGGTTTGGACTATATTGTGCTTCCTAACTGGAAGATTTTCATGATTCAGTTCTTGAACATCGCGGGTACAGGTCCTATCTTCGGTGCCATCATGGGTGCGAAGTTCGGTCCTGTGGCTTACCTGTGGATCGTCTTCGGCTGTATTTTCGCAGGGGCTGTTCACGACTATATGTCGGGTATGCTCTCTATGCGTCACGGTGGTGCAGGACTGCCGGAGATGATTGGCAGCTATCTGGGTAAGACCACAAAGTCTGTGATGCTCGTATTCACGGTACTGCTGCTGATCATGGTGGGTACGGTCTTTGTGTATTCGCCTGCCGAGATTCTGCACAGCATCGGTGGTGAGACAATCATGTGGGTAGCCATTATCTTCTTTTATTACATCATCGCCACGATGCTGCCTATCGACAAGATTATTGGTAAGGTGTATCCTTTGTTTGCTTTTTCGCTGCTGTTCATGGCTGGTGCGCTGATGGTGTGGCTCTTCCTGCATTGGCCAACGGTGCCTGAAGTTTGGACACATTTTTATAATATGGGTGCCGCTATGGAGCCCGATACATGGAAGGACAACATCTTCCCAGCCCTCTTTATCACGATTGCCTGTGGTGCCATCTCCGGTTTCCACGGTACGCAGAGTCCGCTGATGGCCCGTTGCGTGAAGAGCGAGAAGATGGGACGTCCAATCTTTTATGGCGCAATGATCACTGAGGGTATCGTCGCCTTGATTTGGGCAACTGTTGCCGCCTGGTTTTTCTACGGCAATCCCGCTCCCGGCTATTCGCTCATTCAGAATGCGACTGCAGGCCTCCATACCTCAGCGCCGGCTGTGGTAAACCTTGTCTGTAATGACTGGTTGGGTGTGGCAGGCGCCATTCTGGCTATGCTGGGTGTGGTGGCAGCACCGATCACCTCTGGTGATACAGCTTTCCGCTCAGGCCGTCTGATTGTGGCCGAGTGGCTGAAGATGGACCAGCGTCCAATTCCCAAGCGTCTGATGATTTGTATCCCTATGTTTGCTTTATCCGTCGCCATGCTCGTCTGGCAGATTGAGAATCCCGACGGTTTCAACACCATCTGGCAATACTTTGGCTGGAGCAATCAGGCGCTGAGCGTCTTTACCCTTTGGACGTTGACTGTCTATCTTGTGCGTCACAAGAAAACGTTCTGGATTACGCTGATTCCCGCTTTTTTCATGACAACGGTATGTTCCACTTATTGCTTTGTGTCGAAGCAGATGCTGGGTCTCGGTGATGCGGGCTATCCCTTCGGCATCGTCTGTCTGGTGATCGCCATCGCTTGGTTCGTGATTTGGTATAGAAAAGAAACAAATAAACAAATTAAAGAATAGTTAACTATGAAGAAATGTTTAATGGCAGCTATCGGCCTGATGATGGCAATGAGTGTTAATGCGCAGTATCTTAACGATTCAAAAACACCATTTACGCAAGGTAAAACTTACGTTGGTGCTTCACTCTCTAGTACGGATCTGAGTTACAACGGGTTGTCAAAAGGACATCTGGGCATCAACGGAAAGGTGGGTTATTTCTTTGCTGATAACCTTTTAGGAACGGCTCAGGTTGCCTATGAGAAATATAAGGATGTGCCTTACTCCATCATTTTAGGTGCTGGCGGCAGATATTATATCGAGCAGAACGGTTTGTATTTGGGCGCATCGGCACTTTTCAAGCACCATGATGAATTTGATGATCTCCTTCCGAGTGTACAGGTGGGTTACTCTTTCTTCATCAACCGTACAGTAACCATAGAACCGGAACTCTATTACGAGCAGTCGTTCAAAAATCATAAGGACTATAGTCAGGTGGGACTGCGTATCGGTATTGGTATCTATCTGTTCAAGGACACTTATAAGAATATCCGATAAGCCTATGTTGAGTGTAGAGGAACTTGTCGATAGATTGATTGATCTGTCGTTTGCCGAGGATATCGGCGATGGCGACCATACTACTTTATGCTGTATCCCTGAGGATGCGATGGGAAAGTCGCATCTTCTTATTAAGGAAGACGGCATCCTTGCGGGTGTGGAGATAGCCAAGGAGGTGTTCCGCCGTTTCGACCCTACCATGCAGGTGGAGGTCCTTATGGGTGACGGCACGAGAGTGAAGAAGGGTGACATCGCGATGATTGTAACGGGCAAGGTGCGCTCGCTGTTGCAGACCGAACGCCTGATGTTGAATATCATGCAGCGTATGAGTGGTATTGCCACGATGACAAATAAATATGTAGAGCGTTTGAAAGGCACTCATACGCGAGTGCTCGACACCCGTAAGACTACGCCTGGCATGCGTATGTTGGAAAAGCAGGCTGTGAAAATCGGTGGCGGTTGTAACCATCGTATCGGTCTCTTCGATATGATTCTGCTGAAAGATAACCATGTCGACTTTGCTGGTGGTATCATCAATGCCATCGATCGTTGTCATGCTTATCTTAAAGAGAAAGGGCTCGACTTGAAGATTGAGATTGAGGTTCGTAGCTTCGATGAGCTGCAACAGGTGTTGGATCATGGTGGCGTTAACCGTATCATGCTCGACAACTTCAGTGTTTCCGATACCAAGAAAGCCGTTGATATCATTGCCGGACGTTACGAGACAGAATCGAGTGGGGGTATCACCTTCGAAACCATTCGTGACTATGCCGAACAGGGTGTTGACTTTATCTCCGTCGGTGCGCTGACACACTCCGTGAAAGGCCTTGATATGTCATTTAAAGCCTGTTGAACATGAAAAAGTATGTTTTATTGACAGTGTTGCTGATACTGTCAACAGTCCATTGTCAATTGTCAACAGTCTTTGCCTGTACCAATTTCATTGTGGGTAAGAAGGCCTCGGCCGACGGTTCGGTGTTCGTTACTTATAACGCCGACTCTTTTGGTGCTTTTATGCCTTTATATCACTATCCGGCAGCCAAGCATCAGCCAGGGGATATACGGAAAGTCTATGAGTGGGATACCAACAAGTACTTAGGTGATATCGCAGAGGCCTTGGAGACATATAATGTCATCGGTAATACCAACGAGTGGCAGGTCACCATCGGTGAGACAACCTTCGGTGGACGTGAGGAGATGACAGACTCCACGGGAATCATTGACTACGGTTCGCTGATCTACATCGCCCTTCAACGTTCGAAGACGGCACGCGAGGCACTTCAGATCATGACCTCGCTCGTGGAACAGTATGGCTATTATTCCGAGGGTGAGACTTTCTCCGTTGCCGACAAGGAGGAGGCGTGGATGTTGGAGATGATGGGCTGTGGCCCTGATCGTGAGAAGTCCAAGGCGCGTACCGTCTGGGTGGCTGTGCGTGTTCCCGACGATGCGATTGCGGCCCATGCCAACCAGAGCCGTATCACAAAGTTCCTCGATGGCCGTTACGTTCAGGTAAAGATGAAGGATCTGCTGAAGAAATATCCTGTTGATGGTAAGAAACCTGTTCCTAATCTGATGCTCTGCTCCGACAATGTGGTGAGTTATGCCCGTTCTATGGGATGGTTCAACGGTAAGGATGCCGACTTCAGCTATAATGCCGCCTATGCAGCACCCGACTTCTCCGGTCGTCGTTACTGCGAGGCTCGTGTGTGGAGCTTCTTCAACCGTTTTACCGACGATTTCTCAAAGTATGTCTCATACGCTGAGGGTATTGTTGATGACGCAGAGCCTATGCCGTTGTGGATTATCCCGAATAAGAAAGTTACCCTTCAGGATCTGCGAGATGCAATGCGCGATCATTATGAGGGAACACCTTTCGCACTCGATTCTGATATCGGCGGCGGACTCTATGAGATGCCCTATCGTCCGTCCCCCTTGTCTTTTAAGGTCGATGGTGAGAGTTATTTCAACGAGCGTCCCATCTCTACGCTTCAGACCGCCTGGTCGTTTATCTCTCAGATGCGTGCCTCTATGCCCCGCGAGATTGGCGGGTGCTTTTGGTTTGGTAATGATGATGGTAACATGGTGGCCTACACGCCGATGTACAACTGTATGACCCGTCTGCCGAAATGTTTCTCCGGCGAGGGTGCCGACGATGTTACCTTCTCGATGGATAACGCTTTCTGGGTGTGCAACTGGGTGAGCAACATGGTGTATCCCCGTTATTCAATGATGTTCCCGTCGTTGAAGGAGGTACGTGACTCTCTCGATGCCTCCTACGATAAGCTACAGGCCGAGACTGAAGTCAAGGCCTTGTCCCTCGAAGGGAATGCACGCATAAAGTTCCTAACGGATTATAGTTGTCAGAAAGGCGATGAGATGATAGAACGTTGGCGCCAGCTGGCCTACTTCCTCATTGTGAAGTACAACGATATGGTTGTGAAGCCTACGGATGAAAACGGAACTTTCAAACGTAACAAATTCGGTGGTGGCGAACGTGTCCAGCGACCTGGCTATCCGGAACGTTTTGCTAAAGACCTGATTCGTCAGACAGGCAGTAAGTTCCAGGTTCCAAAGAAGAAGGAATAAACTAAAAGCTCCGATTCAACGTCGGAGCTTTTTTATTGGGTTTAGTTGAAGAAGATATAGAGTCCTATCATGACGACTGCTAATGCTGTCCAGAGTGAGACCGCCAGCTTCGAGAACGGCTCGCGGATAGGTGCAGGAATCTCGTAGTCTGTCTTATCCTTATCTGTCAGCGAGATGATAACCATCGAGATGACCAGGATCATGAACAACTCAAACGATAGCATCATGAAGTGTGGCCACGTCATCTGTAACCACTCTGGCGGCCAAAGGTAAAGTATGCCAACGATGAGACAGAACGCGGTACCGATGGTCAGGGCAAAGTTGGCTGCATGTTTCGTGGTGCGTCGCCAGAAGATGCCGAGCACGAAGACGGCTGCCATTGGCGGAGCGATGAAACTGAGCACCGATTGGAAGACATTAAACAGATTCAGGTCTTTGATGCTGTCGATGGCCACCGTGAGAACAATGGCAATAGCAGCACCGATGACGGTGACGAAACGCCCCACATAGTTGATTCTGCGTTGTGAGGCGTCAGGACGGAATCGCTTGACGTAGATGTCCATCGTGAATACGGTAGAGAGAGCATTCAGCGCGCTGCCGATGGTACTGACCAGACAGGCCGTCAGCACGGCAAACACCAGTCCCACCATACCTACGGGGAAGAGGTTCTCGACCATCGTCAGATAGGCTTCATCGGGATTCTTCAACGTGTCGCCGAAAAGGGCGAAACAAA
>JAEENF010000224.1 GCA_016283605.1 Prevotella sp. | reverse complement strand
TCGTCGTCATCGACGGTGCCAGTCATGTCCGTTTCGAGGACCTCGTCTTCGAGAACACCTGCTGGAACAGGCCGTTACACCAGGGCCATGTGACGTTGCAGGGCGGTTTTCCGCTCGTCGATGCCTATAAGCTGAAGGAAAATCCCGGTCTACCCTGGGACGAAGGGCTCGAGAATCAGGCATGGATTGAACGTCCCGTGAGTGCCATCACCGTACGCAATGCCCGCGAAGTGAACTTCACCAATTGCCAATTCCAGCATCTTGGTGCCACAGCCCTCGACTACGAGAGCATCGAGGGCGGAACGATTGCGGATTGCAGCTTTGAAGACATCGGCGGCACCGCCATTATGGCAGGCTCGTTCGCTGAGAGTCCACGCGAGGTGCATCGCCCCTACGACGATCTTGTCAATAAGTGTACTGGACTGAACATCATAAGGAACATCATCCACGATGCTACCAACGAAGACTGGGGCGCTGTCGGCATCGGTATCGGCTATGCTCGGAGGTGCACTATTTGGGAAAACACTGTCAGCCACGTCAACTACTCAGGCATCTGCGTCGGTTGGGGATGGACACCGCACAACACAGGCATGACAGAAAACATCATTGAAGGCAACATGGTGAGTGACTATGCACGCCAACTTTATGATGCCGGCGGCATATACACGCTTTCGAACCAGCCTGGATCCCGAATCACAGACAATGATATTTCACAGCCCTTCCCTGCCCCTTATGCCACCAACAACCGTGGATTCTGCATCTATCTGGATGCCCGCACGGATGGCTTTACGATAGAGAACAATACGACTGAAGGACGTCTGATTCGTCGCGACGAAATAGGCGACAACCACCCTGGTCCAAATATCATATTCAAGCAATGAAACAAACCAACTATCATCTTTTCGACTTCATGGACTTTGACCCTTCGCTGCAGAAGGACGAAGCCCTTTGGAAAGCATATGCGCCCACTGACATCGTGGAGCGCAATGGCGACATCATAATAACCATTCCCTATCAGAAACAACTGCATCAGGAAGACATGGCGCCCGATACCGCTGCGCCCCAACAGTCTTTCGACCTCATCATTCGTGCTTACGAGCCCGACATGCTCCGTCTCTTTACCACCATGAGTGGCGATGAGATGACGGAGGCCGACGACATGCTGCAGTTTTCTCCTGATGTCAAGCGCCTGCCCCTTTCTCTTCGTAAGAGTTCCGCAGGCTGTGATATCGTTGCAGCAAACGGCAAGAAGCTGGTCACCATCGACCTCAGCGCCCCCAAGCTCGACCCTTGGAGCGACCTTTTGCCGGCGCCTCAGCCAGCCCCTTTCATCACCTTCTATCCGGATGGCGACGAGACCAAGGGCATTGCGCTCAGCGACGACCATTTCTCGCCTCCCCGCTACGATGCTCTCCCCCTCGGTTTCGTCAGTTGCGATGCGACAAACAACGAGCGAGCCACCATCTCCTTCAAATGCACTCCCAACGAGTGCTTTGTGGGCACAGGCGAACGCTTTCGCAAGATAGACCTCAGCGGACAGACTTTCCAGTTGAAGAACCAAGACGGACAGGGCGTTAACAACCGTCGTTGCTATAAGAACATTCCGTTCTTTATGAGCAGCAGGATGTATGGCTGTTTCTATCATACCGCCGACTACTGCAAACTCTCGCTGGCCGACCACAGCACCCGTAGTGTGCAGTTCCTCAACGACCGCGCTACACTCGATGTTTTTCTCATCGGCGGATGCACCCTCGAGGAGATCCTGCGAGGCTATCGTATGCTCACGGGCTTCCCACAGATGCCGCCGCTATGGAGCTTCGGCATCTGGATGAGCAGGATGACCTATTTTTCTGCCAACGAGGTAGAAGAGATCTGCGACCGTCTGCGCGCCGAACAATACCCATGCGACGTGATACATCTGGACACAGGATGGTTCCGTACCGACTGGCTCTGCGAGTGGAAGTTCAACCCGGAGCGTTTCCCTGATCCTGAAGGATTCATACGCCGACTGGCCGACAAGGGATTCAAGGTATCCCTCTGGCAACTGCCCTATGTCGCCCAGGGCGCCGAACAACTCGACGAGGCCAAGCGGAACCACTACATTTCACAGTCACAATCGGATGACTCCAACAACGACGACAGCACCACAGAATCCAGTTCATCGAACTTCTCAGCCCTCGACTACGCCGGCACCATCGACTTCACCTACGACAAGGCCACCGAATGGTATCAACACACGCTGCTGAAGCCCTTGCTTGAGATGGGCGTGAAATGTATCAAGACCGACTTCGGCGAGAACATCCACATGGACCACCGTTATCACGCCTCGACGCCAGAGCGCTTGAACAACCTCTATGCCCTGCTCTATCAGAAGGCAGCCTACGAGGTGACCAAGGAGGTGACTGGCGACGGTATCGTCTGGGCCCGTGCCGCCTGGGCAGGCTGTCAGCGCTATCCCCTGCATTGGGGAGGCGACAGCGAAAGCTCATGGGCAGGAATGGCGGGGTCGCTGAAGGGCGGTCTGCACTTCGGACTCAGCGGCTTTGCCTTCTGGAGTCACGATGTGCCGGGATTCCACTCTACACCCGACTTCATGAACTCGCCTATCGATGAGAAGGTATATGTCCGTTGGACCCAGTTCGGTGTCTTCTCCTCTCACATGCGTTATCACGGTACCTGTAAGCGCGAGCCCTGGCACTATCCGGAGATCGCACCTGTCGTGAAACGCTGGTGGAATCTGCGTTACCGTATTATACCTTATATTATTATACAGAGTGAGCAGGCCTGTAGAACGGGCTATCCCCTGTTGCGCGCCCTCGTCTTCCATCATGCCGACGACCGTCAGGTGTGGCACATAGACGATGAGTATTACTTCGGTAAGGAGTTCCTCGTATGTCCCGTCATGAACAGCGAAGGCCGCAGGGATATCTATCTGCCTGAGGGACTATGGGTGAACTTCTTCACCGGCGAGCGGCTGCAGGGCGGACGCTGGTATTATGGTGTCGAGGTGCCACTCGACGAGATGCCCGTCTTCGTACGTCCCGGTGCCACCATCCCGATATATCCAGACGATGTCACGTCCACTGACGACATGGACCTCTCGAAATCCATCTCCCTCTTTATCTCCAGAGACTACAAAGGACTACAAATATGAACTCCCACTACATGCAATCACTAGACTGGATCATCCTCGCCGTCTATTTCGCCATTCTCATTGCTATTGGTGTCTGGGCCAGTACCCGTCGTAAGCGTGGCGGTGCCCTCTTCCTCGCTGAGCACTCCCTGCGCTGGCATCACATAGGCTTCTCGATGTGGGGCACAAACGTCGGACCATCGATGCTGATTGCCTCGGCGTCGGCAGGTTTCACGACAGGTATCGTCTCGGGCAACTACGCCTGGTACGCTTTCGTCTTCATTGCCCTGCTGGCCTTCGTCTTCGCCCCACGCTATCTGGGCGCAAAGGTCTCCACGCTGCCGGAGTTCATGGGACTGCGCTTCGGACAGTCGACGAGAAACATCCTCGCCTGGTACACCATCGTCACCATCGTCATCTCGTGGCTCGCACTTACCCTCTTTGCCGGCGGCATACTTATCCGACAGGTGTTTGACATCCCCATGTGGTCGTCGGCACTCGTACTGCTCGTCATCTCCGCATTCTTCACGATGTTGGGAGGACTGAAGGCCGTAGCCTATACGAACGTCTATCAGATGATCCTGCTGATTGTGGTTTCAGCCGTACTCGTCATCGTGGGACTCGACCGCGTGGGAGGTGTGTCTGCACTCGTCGACAAGGTACCCTCGGACTACTGGGTGATGTTTAAGCCCAACAGCGACGAGGCCTTCCCGTGGCTGCCGATTGTCCTGGGCTATCCAGTGATGGGTGTATGGTTCTGGTGTACGGATCAGAGTATGGTACAGCCCGTTCTTGCCGCTAAGGACCTGCGCGAAGGACAGCTCGGTACTAACTTTACGGGTTGGCTGAAGATCCTTGACGTCGTATTGTATATCTTGCCGGGCATTATTTGTTTCGCCCTTTTCGGCGACACGTTGAAGAATCCCGATGAAGCCTATCTGACGATGGTCGAGAACCTCTTCCCCGTAGGTATGGTGGGACTGGTGTTTGCCGTGCTGACGGCCTGTCTGGTCAG
>JAEENF010000223.1 GCA_016283605.1 Prevotella sp. | reverse complement strand
GGTTGACGACAAACGACACCAGTCTTACCTTTGCATCCCATGGCACCTGGCGAATCTGTTCTGGAGAGAACCATGTAATACCAGCGACACCACCAAAGAGCATCACCATCATATGCCCTCTGTCGATGGAACAAGAGGCACCGTCAGAGAATTCATTCGACTGGAGACCATCATCAACGAAGAAGCTCTGAGCGAGATCGGTCTTGGGATCATAACAGCAAAGGCCGTGTTCTGTTCCAAGCCACAACTTCCCTTCCTTGTCTTGTTCGATAGTTCCGATGCCATTATCGGCTATGCCTTTCTCCAACGCATATGTCTTGAGTTCCTTCTTGAGAAGATCGAAACTAAGCAGATCATCGTTAGTACCAATCCACACTCGCCCGCTATATTCCTTGGCAATACGCGTAGGTGAACCATAGTTCAGACAATTCTTGCCGAAAGTGCTTATCCAACTGTCTTTCGCAATATCCAGACAACAGACACCCATCGTAGTAGCCGCATAGACACGCTTTTCGTCTGGTGAAACAGAAATCTTTGAGATATAGTCGTTGACAATACAGTTGGCTTTCGGATCTATAGGCGTCTTTCCATTGGAGGTATAGGTTTTCAACAGATTGCCCGACGCATCAAAACGTAGCAGACCCTGTCCCATGGTACCAATCCATATATCCCCCGCCTTCGTAGCCACAATACCAAAGATACTTGAATTGTGATATAACGGGTGCTTATGATAGGCTTGTCCATCAGCATCAATATAACCGAAACCTTCGCCATAACTGCCCACCCAGATACGTCCGGCATAGTCTTCGGCAATACTCATGATAGACCCAGGAAAGCCCTCCTTGAAATGCTTTAACAGACGATGTGAGCTGTCCAGACAGTATATGCCGTCTTTATCCGTTCCTACCCAGCATCTGCCTTTGCTGTCAATAATGCTACTAATGACGCAGGCCTGTCCTATTACATTACGGGAGCCCAACTTATAACCCATATAGCCAAATCCCATCGTGGACTTAGGTTCCATATAGATACCTTTCTGTAACAGACCCAGCCAGACATTTCCGCTCACATCCTCAACGATAGAGTAGACTTTACTCATTGCGAGATTCACCTCGCGGTTGTAATAAGGATTATCTTCCAACTGTCCTGTCTTGGGGTCGTAGATGGCTACTCCTAATCCGTCGTAACCAAACATCATACGCCCATCCTTACGACAGTAAAGCGCTGAAACCTGTTTGTTGCCCGTTACTTCCAAATGCTTAAACTCGCCACCTTTGGCAGAACGCACATATACACCATGATTGGAAGTACCGACATAGAGGTTACCCTCCTGATCCAGACGAACCTGCCGCATCGTCGTGCGCTGATCTTCGGAAACGAAGTATTTCTTAGCTGTCTTACCGTCATATTCGATTAGACCATGACTGTCAGTGACGATCCAAACATGCCCCTGACGATCTTCCTCCAAGGCATGAATGGTCAGTACGTCTTTCAACGGACCGTTTTGCTGTTTAGCATGACTTCTGTCGATGACCTTCAGCAAACCATGTCCAGAGGTTCCTGCCAGAATCTCGCCATTCTTACGTAGCAGGAAACAGGTCATATAGCAGGGTACCACATTTCCTTCTATATCCTTAACCTCTACATCACGGAACGTCACACCATCATAGGTCTGCAAAGCACCATACATACCCAGATAAAAGAGTCCTGACTGATCCTGAATGATACAGTTCACATAATTGCTGGCCATTCCGTTCTGTAGGTTCGTTTCCCTTTTGATGATATGGAATTTATAACCGTCATATCTGTTCAGACCGTTACGGGTAGCTACCCAGATAAAACCGTCGTGGTCGAGATATACCTGACTGGTAAAACTGCTGGATAACTGTTTGTCTGCATCAAATAGCTTTCCCATCTGTGCAAAACTCATCTGCACAGAGAGGCATATCACGAGTGACAGCAGAAATCGTCTTTGCCAGTTAGCAAATGTTTTGACTTCCTGTACCATTGTTTAGGTTATATTTGCAAGAGTTCGCAATTTGGTGGCAAAGTTAAGGTTTTTTATCGAAACTACCAAATAAATGTTACTTTTTTTTAAGTTTTGTGGCTTTTCAGGCCTATTTATAAGAAATCGGCACTGCCTATAAAGGCAATGCCGACTCTTTTTATGTGTGTTGAGAGATTACTCTGCAACAAGTGTGAAGCGCTTGAAAGCAACGATCTTCAGCTCCTTGTTCTGAGCAGCGAGCCACTGTGAAACAGTCTGCTTGTCGCCGTCACCGAACTGGAACTCCTGGTCAACGAGACAGTTCTCCTTCAAGAACTTGCTCACACGACCCTTGGCGATGTTCTCAATCATCTGCATCTTCAACTGAGCCTCACCCTCTACCTTTGCATCGGCGATAACCTTGCGAGCCTCGTCAGCCTGCTCCTGAGTGAGCCAACCCTTAGCCATGTTGCTCTCGATGTGATCTTCTGAGTCAACGAGGTTGGGGTTGATGCCTGCCTTCTTCAGTTTCATCTCAACGAACTTCTCTACCTGCTCGAGCTTGGTCTTCTCAACAGCGGTCTTGTACTCCTCGTCGAGAATCTTCTGGTCAACGCTCTGAGCGTCGAGAGCTACGGGCTTCATGGCAGCTACCTGCATGGCCAGCTTGTGACCTACCTCGGCAGCAGCAATGTTGGTCTGAACCATGGTGCACAGGGTGTGCTTACCCATGTGATCGTAAACCTCTACATTGTCGCCTTCGAGTACGAGGTAACCATCGAGCTCCATCTTCTCACCAGTGATACCAGAACGCTGTGTGACAGCCTCCTGAGCGGTCTGACCGTTGATGTCGAGAGCCTTTACAGCCTCAAGGTCAGCAGCCTTGGCAGCAATAGCTGCATCGAGGATGCTCTGGGTCAGTGCGATGAAGTCTGCACCGTTTGCCACGAAGTCGGTCTCGCACTTCAGAGCCAGCATAGCAGCGAAGCCATTCACGCTCTTTACGAGTACACAACCATTAGAAGTCTCACGGTCGCTACGCTTAGCAGCGATAGCGAGGCCACGCTCACGGAGGAGCTCCTTGGCCTTGTCGAAGTCGCCCTCAGCCTCTGTCAGTGCCTTCTTTACGTCAGCAAGACCAGCACCGGTCATAGCGCGAAGCTTCTTGATATCGTCAATTGAAATAGCCATTTTTCTTAATTATGAATTTTGAATTATTAATTATTAATTATTCTGCGGCGGGAGCCTCTTCCTCAGCAGCGGGGGCAGCCTCCTCGGCAGCGGGAGCCTCAGCATCCTTGCGAGCCTTACGGGCAGCAGCACGCTTGGGCTTTACCTCTTCTACATCCTCCTGAGCATCAGCAGCCTTCTCGTCAGCCTTCTCAACCTTACGCTCCTCGATACCCTCAGCGATAGCAGCACAGCAAGCGTTGAGGATCACCTCTACGCTGTCCTTTGCATCATCGTTTGCAGGAATCACGAAGTCAATGTTGTTGGGGTCAGAGTTGGTATCAACGATACCGAACACGGGGATACCCAGACGGTTAGCCTCACGAACAGCAATCTGCTCCTTCAGTACGTCAACCACGAACAGAGCGCTTGGCAGACGAGTCAGGTCGGCGATAGAACCGAGGTTCTTCTCCAGCTTGGCACGCTGACGGGTGATCTGCAGCAGCTCGCGCTTTGACAGGTTACCGAAAGTACCATCATTCATCAGTTTATCGATGTTCGCCATTTTCTTCACGGCCTTGCGGATCGTGGGGAAGTTTGTGAGCATACCACCGGGCCAGCGCTCAATCACGTAAGGCATGTTGATGCTGGTGGCCTTCTCGGCGATTACTTCCTTGGTCTGTTTTTTAGTAGCGACGAACAGAATCTTTTTGCCACTCTTGGCAATCTGCTTCAGAGCGTCGGCAGCCTCGTCGATCTTGGCTGCGGTCTTGTGCAGGTCAATGATATGAATACCGTTACGCTCGGTATAGATGTAGGGAGCCATTGCGGGGTTCCACTTGCGCTTCAGGTGGCCGAAGTGACAGCCGGCCTGCAGCAACTGGTCAAAATTAGTTCTTGCCATTTTGATTTCTTCTTTTTTAATTGTTTACTTTCTTTTTAATTCTTACTTGTGTTAGAATCAGCCCGATGGTAGTCCAAAAGAATCCAACGGGTTTAGATACTAAACATAGTTCAATAGCGTTTTGTCTATAATCTATAGTCTCAACTCTACAGTCAAGATTAACGCTTACTGAACTGGAAGCGACGACGAGCCTTTGGCTGACCTGGCTTCTTACGCTCTACCTCACGGCTGTCACGTGTCATGAAACCTGCATCCTTCAGCTTTTTCTTGTCTTCCTCATTAATCTTCACCAGGGCGCGAGCGATGGCGAGGCGGAGAGCCTGGCTCTGACCAGTGAAACCACCACCGTCGAGGTTTACCTTGATGTCATACTTCTCAGCAACATCCAGAAGGTTCAGCGGCTGCTTCACCACATACTGCAGGATTGCTGACGGGAAATAAACTTCTAAATCTTTCTTGTTGATCGTGATCTTGCCAGTACCCTCAGAAACATATACGCGGGCAATTGAGCTCTTGCGACGACCTATTGCGTTAATTACTTCCATCTTTCCTTATTATTTATACTGGTTAATATCAATTGCCTTCGGCTTCTGAGCCTCGTGCGGATGTTCTGTACCCTCGTAGATGTAGAGGTTGTTCAGCAGGCTGCGTCCCAGAGGACCCTTTGGCAGCATACCCTTCACGGCGTGACGGAGGAACTTCTCCACACCACCATTGCGCTTGCGCAGCTCGGCAGGAGTCTGGAAACGCTGACCACCAGGATAACCTGTGTAGCGGGTATAGACCTTGTCGGTCTCTTTCTTACCAGTGAATACCACCTTATTAGCGTTAATAAGGATGACGTTGTCACCGCAGTCAACGTGCGGTGTGAAAGTTGGCTTGTACTTTCCGCGAATCAGCTTTGCTACCTTAGAAGCGAGACGACCAACGACCTGGTCTGTGGCGTCGATCACCACCCACTCCTTCTTTGCTGTTTCCTTGTTCACGGAAATAGTCTTGTAACTTAAAGTGTTCATTTTTAATTTTACTACTAAAAAACAGTTTAACTTATTAATTATATGTACGCGCATAAACTCACATCCGAGAGTCTAAACCCGGCTGTTAGTCTAACTTGCACGCTGAATCGAGGATTCACGAACCGCTACGCCCGGCCAAAGACGCCGCTATTCACACCAAGATTCACGGGGATTCTAAGTCTCTCCCCTAAATCGGACTGCAAAGGTACAAACAATTAATGGAAAGAGAAAGGAGGAAAGTGGAAAGAAGTGTTGTTTTAAGATTATTTAACCGAATTAAGTATCTTTAAGCGCCACTTTTTGGCTAAACGAGGATAATTGTATATCTTTGCCACAAAATCGAAAAGAGATGAAAAAGAAGTTTTTCAATAGCCGTACCTTCAGACAATTGCTAAGCATCTTAGGCTTCGGTTCTGCGGCATTCGTTTTCTCAGCCTGTTATGGACCTGTTCCTAGAGAATATCAGGACGGTACCTATGCAGACAGCGTTAGGGCTACCCTTGAGGTAACCCCTGAGGGAGCAGACTCGCTTTCTACAGCTGCTCCCAATGCTGAAGTGACGGATTCTGTCCAATAACCACTTGAAGTCCGTTTTATCTCTTCTTGCGATAGAAGAAACTGCCAATGGCGAGGAGGATGACGAGGAAGGTGACGATGAAAGCCCAGACGTTGGTGACACGCGAAGTGATGGTCACATTATAAGGGTGGGGAATCAGTCGTTCACCTGAGAACTTATATTGTACTACGTTGTCTTCTACCACGCCATTGCCTGCATCAATCACCTTGCCAGGCATCACGTAGTCAAGCGTAGGTTTCATCCTGACAAGATTTTCATAATTCTCGTACTTTATTTCAAGCAGGCGTTCCCATCTGGTGCTGTCGCTAAACAGCGGGGTATAGGCGTCAGACTGATAGAAGTCCTTGAGGATGTTGCTGACCTGGCTGATGTTGCCGAACAGATTGAGATCACGCACGGCGGGCGACATGATGAGGGAATCCTTTAAGGCCCAAAACTGCTCCTTGCTGACAGGGGGATTCTTCACCTCGTCATAGTTTTGCCAGACATGAGCATAAATATTGGATATGGTGCAGGCACAGAACCACTGACTGATTCTCGCTTCGATATCGTCTAGCATCTCTTTCTGTTCTGCGCCAGTAAGCCCTGCAGTAAGGTTAGGCTCACCCGTAAACCAATAGGATGCGGAGTCGGCACTGACAAAACGGTCTAAGGGAATAGGGAATATCTGTTTGATTTCCGTGCTGGCAAGCGTCTCCTTATAGGTGTAGTCCGTATAGAACCACTTGAAGTGCTTGTTGAGCGATGCTGTCGCTTTGAATAGATGACGGACAGCTTGGGTGAGTGAGTCGCTCATCTCGTTGACATTCTGGTAATGACGCTTGAGATGCATCAGGATCTTTTCGGGTACATTCTGGTCAGAAAAAACATTCTGCAGACTGTCCCACTGCTGCTGTGTCATAGGGCAAGCATGCTGAATAGAGTCACCCATGACTGACCAAGTGCGCTCCCAATCGGTGTTGTAGTACAAACCGTGGGTCTGAATGGTCTTATTGAGTGGAGCCATCACGTCTTCTTGGAATGGGTGGAACGACATCTCACGACTGCAGGTACCATCTTCGTTGATGATGGTGAGCATGCGCTCGTCACGATTACTGCATGAAGTCATCAGCAGCGCTGCGGCTGCCACGATGATAAAGAATCTATTTGTTTTCATAAAGCTTCTGTTTT
>JAEENF010000222.1 GCA_016283605.1 Prevotella sp. | reverse complement strand
CCCCGATTTGCACTTTCCGACGGTGATCGGGGGGATTTTTATTATCACCTACAAAGGTACAAAATTTCTATCACATTACAAATCAATTAGTTATAAAGTTTCTTAATATTTAACGACACTCCCTAAAATAACATCACCAGTGTATTTAGATTGATTATCTGGATTACTAGTCACTTCGGCCTGCTTAGCTTTTGAGACTAAATTATACCAAATTCCATTGATCTCGACAGGATCTGCCCACGTTACTATCGGCAGAAAGGTCATCACAAATAATAATAATAGTTTCATAATATTATGTGTTAATTTAAATTTTGTAACAGAGGGACGGTTCATATGTTATAACAAAAGAACCGTCCCTCTGTTATAAGTCTTGCCATCACATGTGGGTTTTATTTGGCATGCAGATCCTTATGACGAAGTTCATCCAGTTTTTCCTGATTCAGGATGCCTTCGTCCCACAAGCGGTCGGCCTCTGCATCAAGGCGAGACTGGAAATGCTTTGTAAGCACCGCCTGAATTTCACGGGCATACTCCTCGCTGTTGTTGAATGCGAACAATTTCAGCAAGTGCATTTGTGTAGGGTTTAATGTAGCAGTATCCATATCGTTATCACTTGTTTCTGCTGCAAAGATAGAAACTTTTCTCGATATTTGCAAGGATTTTGAAGAATATTTGCGATTCTCACAAGTTGTTATATGGTCATCTCTCCTCGTATGGACTGCTGCATGAGCTGGCGCACGGTGTCGGGCGCATCGGGGTAGTGACTCTGGAGGAACATCAGTTTCGTGACAGCACTCTCGACAGTCATATCGCGGCCGCTGATGACGCCAGCCTCCTGCAGATGGTAGCCGCAGTCATAACGACTCATCTCCACAGCGCCCTGCAGACACTGACTGATGTTGACGATGACCTTGCCGTTGTGCGAGCCCTCCTTCAGGGCATTCAGCAACCAAGGCGACTGCGGTGCATTGCCGCTGCCGAAGGTGCGCATGACGATGGCTTTCAGATTGGGGGTGTGGATGATGTGTCGGATGAGGTCTTCGCGGATGCCTGGGAAAAGCGAGAAGATGATGACGTTGTTATCCAGTCGGTAATGGGGCGTCATCGGCTTCGAGAAGTCGGGCTTCAGGATACGATCGCGATGGTAGGTGATGTTGACACCTGCATCGACGAGGTGCGGATAGTTGAACGACTCGAAGGCGTTGAACTCCTCGGCGCTCTGCTTCGTGGTGCGATTGCCGCGTAGTAGATGCGAGTTGAAGTAGATGCCCACTTCGGGTACCAGAGCGCGGCCTTGGTCATCGCAGGCGGCAGCAATCTCTATCGAAGATATAAGGTTCTCCTTGCCGTCAGTACGCAACTGGCCGATGGGTAGCTGCGAACCGGTGAAGATGACTGGCTTTGTGAGGTTCTCCAGCATGTAGGAGAGGGCAGAGGCGGTGTAAGCCATCGTGTCAGTGCCGTGAAGTACCACGAAGCCGTCGTATTGGCTGTAGTGGTCGGCGATGCAATGGCTGATGTCTGTCCATCGCGCTGGTGACATATCACTGGAATCAATCGGCGGTGAGAACTGGAAGGTCTCAATCTGGGTATCGAATTGCTTCAGCTCAGGAACATTGTATAACAGATGCTCGAAGTCAAACGGCTCCAAGGCTCCTGTCTGAGGGTTGCGGTTCATTCCGATGGTGCCGCCAGTGTAGATGAGCAGTATCCTGCGTTGCATTCAGAAAACGTTTACGTTATATTTTGGGGCAAAGATAAACAATTTCTGTGAAATAATTGCTATCTTTGCACAGAAATTTTAAAAACAAACTAAAAACATATTTATAGTATGAAGCAATTCAATGATGATAACTTCGTTCTGGAGACCCAAGTGGCACAGGACTTGTATCACAATCATGCGGCTAAGATGCCGATTATCGACTATCACTGTCATCTTATCCCAGAGATGGTAGCCAACGACCATCGTTTTAAGAGCATCACTGAGCTCTGGCTGGGTGGTGACCACTACAAATGGCGTGCTATGCGTACCAACGGTGTCGATGAGAAGTACTGTACTGGTAAGGACACCTCCGACTGGGAGAAGTTTGAAAAGTGGGCCGAGACCGTGCCTTATACTTTCCGTAACCCCCTGTATCACTGGACGCATCTGGAGTTGAAGACAGCCTTTGGCATCACCAAGCAGCTGAACCCCAAGACCGCCCGTGAGATCTTCGACGAGTGTAATGAGAAGTTGAAGCAGCCCGAGTTCTCTGCTCGTGGACTGATGAAGCATTATAACGTAGAGTGTGTATGTACCACAGATGATCCTGTCGACGATCTGCACAATCACGTCGAATATGCCAAGCACAAGGCTCAGGATGATCCCCTCATGATTCCTGCCTGGCGTCCTGACAAGGCCATGAACATAGAAAAGCCGGACTTTGCCAAATACGTAGAACAGCTCTCGAACGTTAGTGGCGTGAATATCAGTAAGTTCGCCGATATGGTTGATGCTTTACAGAAACGTCACGACTTCTTTGCCGAGCAGGGTTCCAAGCTCTCTGATCATGGTATCGAGGAGTTCTATGATGAGGAATATACCGACTCACAGATCGAGACCATTTTTGAGAAAGCCATGCGTGGACAGCAGCTGTCGAACCTCGAGGTCCGTCAGTATAAGAACTGCTTCCTGACTGTGATGGCAGAGATGGACGCTGATGCCGGCTGGACCCAGCAGTTCCACTACGGCGCTATCCGCGACAACAATACTGCGATGTACAACCAGCTCGGCCCTGACACAGGCTTTGACAGCATCGGTGAGTTCACTACAGCCAAGGCCATGTCGCATTTCCTGAACAACCTGAATATGAAGGGTAAGCTCACGCGTACCATATTATATACGTTGAATCCATGTGCCAATGAGGTTATTGCCACAATGCTTGGAAACTTCCAGGGTGGTGAGCCCGGAAAGATCCAGTTTGGTAGTGGCTGGTGGTTCAACGACCAGATGGATGGCATGATCAAGCAGATGAACGCACTCTCTGTGCTGGGACTGCTGAGCCGTTTTGTGGGTATGCTCACTGACTCGCGTTCCTTCTTAAGCTATCCGCGTCACGAATATTTCCGTCGTATCCTCTGCAACCTGTTGGGCAACGATGTGGAGAAGGGGCTGCTGCCATACGATATGGAGGTCCTCGGACGTATGGTCGAAGACATCTCGTACAACAACGCAAGACGTTATTTCAAGTTCTATTAAGTCATAAAGTTGAGGGAGTTCATCAAAAACTCCCTCATTTTTTTGCATAAACGAAAAATTTGCAGTACTTTTGCAGTCGATTATAACACAAACAGACATAACGATATGTGCGGAATAGTTGGATACATAGGTAAGAAAGACGCTTATCCGATATTGATTAAGGGCTTGCGCCGACTGGAATATCGTGGTTACGATAGCGCTGGTGTCGCCCTGATTAACGGCAATAATGACTTGAATGTCTACAAGTCGAAAGGTAAGGTTGATAATCTGACAGAGTACTGTAATGATAAGGACGTTACCGGCTGTGTGGGTATCGCCCATACCCGTTGGGCAACGCACGGTGAGCCTTCTTCGAGAAATGCGCATCCTCACTATTCGCAAAGCCATAACCTGGCGATTATCCATAACGGTATTATCGAGAACTATGCCGAGATTAAAGAAAAGTTGATCGCTAAAGGTGTCAACTTCGTGAGCGATACGGATACTGAGGTGCTTGTGCAACTCATCGAGTATATCATGGTGAAGAAGCAGCTCAATCTGCTGGAGGCTGTTCAGGTGGCACTTTATCAGGTGATTGGTGCCTATGCCATCGCTGTGCTCGACAAACGTGACCCAGACCAGATCATTGCGGCCCGAAAGCAGAGTCCGCTGGTGGTGGGTATCGGCGAGGATGAGTTCTTCCTTGGCTCTGATGCCAGTCCTATCGTGGAATATACGGATAAGGTGGTCTATCTCGAAGACGGTAATATCGCCGTCATCCGTCGCGGACAGGATCTGCACGTAGTGAGTATCCTCGGTGAGGAACAGGAGTTGAAGGTGAAGAAGGTAGATCTTGACCTTGGACAGATTGAGAAGGGCGGTTATCCGCACTTTATGCTGAAGGAGATCTTCGAGCAGCCTGAATGTCTGACGAACTGCATGCGTGGCCGTGTGAATATCGAAGCCGATCATGTGACCCTGTCTGCTCTGATAGACTATCGTCGACAGATGCTCGAAGTCAAACGTGTGGTGATCGTGGCTTGCGGTACATCTTGGCATGCAGGTCTGATTGGTAAGCAGATCATAGAGTCGCTCTGCCGTATCCCTGTAGAGGTGGAGTATGCCTCAGAATTCCGCTATAGGAATCCTGTGGTGGGTAAGGGTGATGTGGTGATTGCCATCTCGCAGAGTGGTGAGACCGCTGATACACTGGCCGCCGTACAGCTGGCCAAAGAGAAAGGGGCATTTATCTATGGTGTCTGTAACGCTATCGGCTCAAGCATTCCCCGTGCAACGGATACTGGTACCTATATTCACGTAGGTCCAGAGATCGGTGTGGCCTCGACGAAAGCCTTCACCGGACAGGTGACGGTGCTGACGATGATCGCGTTGGCGATGGGTGAGGCTAAGGGTACCATCGACCGTGATGAGTATCTGAAGATCGTTAAGGGACTGAGTGAGATTCCCGTAAAGATCCGTGAGGTGCTGCAGACCAACGACAAGGTGGCCGACCTCGCGCGTACCTTTACTTATGCGCATAACTTCCTTTATCTGGGTCGTGGCTACTCCTATCCTGTAGCTCTGGAAGGAGCATTGAAGCTGAAGGAGATATCATATATCCACGCAGAGGGCTATCCTGCTGCAGAAATGAAACACGGTCCTATTGCACTGATTGACTCGGATATGCCTGTGGTGGTTATTGCTACGCATAATGCCATGTATGAGAAGGTGCTGTCGAACATACAAGAGATCAAGGCTCGTCAGGGTAGGGTGATCGCCCTTGTATCGAAAGGCGACGACGTCATCTCGAAGATTGCCGACGAGGTCATAGAACTGCCCGACGTGTTGGAATGTCTGGAACCACTGGTGGCAACGATACCACTTCAGTTGTTGGCCTATCACGTGGCTGTCTGCAAAGGAAAGAATGTCGACCAAC
Source organism: Prevotella sp. (assembly GCA_016283605.1). Taxonomy (GTDB): domain Bacteria; phylum Bacteroidota; class Bacteroidia; order Bacteroidales; family Bacteroidaceae; genus Prevotella. Next base: position 11,175 of record JAEENF010000222.1, on the reverse strand, counting down.
CAAGAAACCTCGCTAAGAGCGTTACTGTTGAATAAAGTTAAGGGCGATTCGTTGTTAAACGTTTCGCCTTTTTTTTTGAAGATGAGATAAATAATATATGATGAAAGATGTAACACTTGTTCTGCAAGACGGAACAACATTCAAAGGAAAGAGCTTCGGGTATGAGAAACCTGTGGCGGGTGAAGTCGTTTTTAATACGGCAATGATGGGTTATCCAGAGTCGTTGACAGACCCAAGTTATGCGGGACAGTTGATGACGTTGACCTATCCGTTGGTGGGTAACTATGGTGTTCCCCCGTTCTCCATTGAGCAGAACGGCATTGCCACTTTTATGGAGAGCGACAGGATATACGCCTCGGCCATCATTGTGAGTGATTATAGCATGGAGTATTCTCACTGGAATGCGTGCGAAAGCCTTGATGAATGGCTCAAGAGAGAGAAGGTGCCAGGAGTGACAGGCATTGACACACGACAGCTGACGAAAGTTCTTCGCGAGCATGGTGTGATGATGGGTAAACTGGTGTATCCGGATCATCAGGATTCTTTGGATGATCAGGAGGTAGCGGACTACGGCAGCATCAACTGGGTGGCGCGTGTGTCGTGTAAGGATGTTATCCGATACAATGAAGGAGCCGGACGTAAGGTGGTGCTTGTAGACTGTGGCGTAAAGAACAATATTATCAGATGTCTAGTCAATCGTAATGTTGAGGTTATCCGAGTGCCATGGAACTTCGACTATACTGACATGGCGTTTGACGGTCTTTTCCTGGCCAATGGTCCTGGCGATCCTGACATGTGTGTGGATGCTGTGGAGGTGTTGAAGAAACAGATGTCACGCTCACGTAAACCCATCTGTGGTATCTGTATGGGTAATCAGTTGCTGGCGAAGGCCGGAGGTGCTACCATCTATAAACTGAAGTACGGTCATCGTTCGCATAACCAGCCTGTACGCGAGGTGGGAACTAACCGTTGCTATGTGACTTCACAGAATCATGGCTATGCAGTGGATGCTGCGACATTGGGTAATGACTGGCGCGAACTTTTCGTGAATATGAATGATGGCTCAAATGAGGGCATCCGTCATCTGTCGCATCCTTGGTTCTCAAGCCAGTTCCATCCCGAGGCCTGTTCTGGACCCGTAGACACAGAATTTATGTTTGACCGTTTTATTGAGACGTTATGAGAGACAATAATATAAAGAAAGTATTGCTGCTGGGTAGCGGCGCGTTGAAAATTGGTGAGGCTGGAGAGTTTGACTATAGTGGCTCCCAGGCTTTGAAAGCCTTGAGAGAAGAAGGTATCAAGACTGTGTTGATCAATCCGAATATCGCCACAGTACAGACCTCAGAGGGTGTAGCCGATGAGATATATTTCTTGCCTGTACAGCCTTATTTCGTTGAAAGGGTCATCGAAAAAGAACGTCCTGATGGTATCCTTTTGGCTTTTGGCGGACAGACGGCCCTGAATTGCGGCGTGGAACTATACCAGAGCGGTGTGCTCGAGAAGTATGGTGTGAAAGTGCTGGGAACACCCGTTCAGGCCATCATGGATACAGAGGATCGCGAACTCTTTGTGAAGAAACTCGATGAGATAGGCGTGAAGACCATCAAGAGTCAGGCTTGCGACAATATTGATGATGCCCGCAAGGCTGCTGCAGAGTTGGGCTATCCTGTCATTCTGCGTGCTGCCTATGCGCTGGGTGGCCTGGGTTCTGGCTTTTGCGATAATGAGGAGGAACTGAACAAACTTGCAGAGAAGGCTTTCTCGTTCTCACCACAAGTGCTGGTAGAGAAATCCTTGAAGGGATGGAAGGAGATAGAATACGAGGTGGTGCGTGACCGTTACGACAACTGTATTACCGTTTGTAATATGGAGAACTTCGATCCGCTGGGTATTCATACAGGAGAGTCAATAGTGATAGCACCTTCACAGACGCTAACGAATTCTGAATATCATAAACTCCGTTCATTGGCGATTAAGATTATCCGTCATATTGGTATTGTGGGTGAGTGTAATGTACAGTATGCTTTTGACCCCACCTCAGAAGACTATCGTGTCATCGAGGTAAACGCCCGTCTTTCCCGTTCTTCGGCTCTGGCTTCTAAGGCTACAGGCTATCCTCTGGCTTTTGTTGCTGCCAAGTTAGGTATGGGTTACGGACTCTTTGAACTCAAGAACTCTGTGACAAAGACCACGAGTGCTTTCTTTGAGCCAGCTCTTGACTATGTGGTATGTAAGATACCTCGTTGGGATCTGAGTAAGTTCCGCGGGGTTGACAAAGAACTTGGTTCATCGATGAAGTCTGTAGGCGAAGTGATGGCTATCGGACGGACATTTGAGGAAGCCATTCAGAAAGGTCTGCGTATGATCGGACAAGGCATGCACGGCTTTGTGGAGAATAAGGAACTGAAAATAGCAGATATCGATGCTGCTCTGCGTGAACCGACGGACAAGCGTATTTTTGTGATTTCGAAGGCGATGCATCTGCCAGAATATGATATCGACAAGATTCATGAACTGACCAAGATTGATAAGTGGTTCCTGCAGAAACTGAAGCATATCATTGATATTGACGAGCGCCTGAAGAAACAGAATATCAATACATTGGAGGAGGCTCTGCTTCGTGAGGCGAAAATCTATGGATTCACAGATTTCCAGATTGCTCGTGCCATTGGATTGGAAGGTGAAATCAACACGATGCATGATGCATCGTTACTGGTGAGAAATCGTCGTAAGCAACTCAATATCCTGCCTGTGGTCAAGCAGATTGATACATTGGCTGCAGAGTATCCAGCTCAGACGAATTACCTTTATGTGACCTATTCTGGAGTGGCTAGTGATATTCAGTACGAGAACGATAAGAAAAGTATTATTGTTCTAGGTTCTGGTGCCTATCGTATAGGTTCTTCCGTCGAGTTCGACTGGTGTGGCGTTCAGGCTTTGAATACTATCCGCAAAGAAGGTTGGCGCTCAGTGATGATCAATTATAATCCTGAGACTGTCAGCACGGACTATGATATGTGTGACCGCCTGTATTTCGATGAACTCACTTTCGAACGTGTGCTCGACATCATTGATATGGAACAGCCGTATGGCGTGATTGTCTCTACGGGTGGTCAGATCCCCAATAATCTTGCAGTCTATCTTGATGAACAGCATGTGAATATTCTGGGTACTCAGGCTGTGGATATTGATGGTGCTGAAGATCGTGCAAAGTTCTCGCAGATGTTGAATGAGATAGGTGTGAACCAACCGGAATGGAGCGCACTTACAACGATGGCGGATATTGATAAGTTTGTTGAAAGGGTAGGGTTCCCTGTCCTTGTGCGTCCGTCGTATGTGTTGTCTGGCGCTGCCATGAATGTCTGCTCTAATAAGGAGGAACTGGAAAAGTTCCTGCAGTTGGCTGCGAATGTATCCGAAGATCACCCTGTCGTAGTGTCAAAGTTCATAGAACATGCTAAGGAGATAGAGATGGACGCCGTAGCGAAGGAAGGTGAGATCTTGGCATATGCCATCTCCGAGCATATTGAGTTTGCTGGTGTTCACTCGGGTGATGCCACCATTCAGTTCCCACCTCAGAAATTGTATGTGGAAACTGTGCGCCGTATCAAGCGTATATCCCGTCAGATTGCCAAGGCGTTGCATATCAACGGTCCATTTAACATCCAGTATATGGCTCGCGACAACGATATCCTCGTCATTGAGTGTAATCTCCGTGCCTCGCGTTCGTTCCCCTTTGTGAGCAAAGTGTTGAAATTGAATCTTATAGATCTTGCCACCAAGGTGATGCTTGGACTGCCGGTAGAGAAACCTCATAAGAACCTCTTCGATCTTGACTATGTTGGTATCAAGGCCTCGCAATTCAGTTTCAACCGTCTGCAGAAGGCTGATCCTGTGCTTGGTGTGGATATGGCTTCTACTGGTGAGGTGGGCTGTATTGGTGATAATACGAATACAGCATTATTAAAGGCCATGCTCAGTGTTGGCCATCGTATTCCGAAGAAGACGGTCTTGCTCTCCACAGGTTCAGCTAAACAGAAGGCAGAGATGCTGGATGCAGCACGTATGCTCGTGGAACACGGTTATGAACTTTATGCCACTGGGGGTACGTCGAAGTATCTCACGGATAACGGCATTAAAAACATACTAGTTCATTGGCCTTCTGATACAGCACAGCCTCAGGCACTCGATTTGTTGCATCAGCACAAGATTGACATGGTGGTGAATATCCCCAAGAACTTGACCTCACATGAGTTGACCAATGGGTATAAAATCCGTCGTGCAGCAATCGATCTAAATGTGCCGTTGATAACAAATAGCCGTCTGGCTTCAGCGTTCATTCAAGCCTTCTGTACCTATAAACTTGATGAAATAGGCATCAAATCATGGGCAGAATATAGGTAGAATTGATGAAAAATGTAAAAAAGTAGTGCAATAATTTGGATATTTCAAAATATTGCACTATTTTTGCAAACTAGAATATTAGTACTACATAAAATAATGGACGCAGGAGCAACATTAGAGTCAAAGATAAACCGAAGCGACTATAAGGTTCTTATTGTCGACGACGTGATGAGCAATGTCCTGTTGCTGAAAATATTGTTGACCAATGAGAAGTTTCAGGTTTGTACGGCAAATGGTGGAAATGCATGTATTGAGCAGGCCAAGAAAGAACATCCGGACTTGATCCTGCTCGATGTGATGATGCCTGATATTTCAGGTTTTGACACCGCAGTAATCATGAAGAAGGATCCGGAGTTGGCAGACATTCCTATTATTTTCCTGACAGCTCTTAATACGCCAGCTGATCTGGTGCATGGATTCCAAGTGGGTGCCAGTGACTTCTTGACAAAGCCGTTTAATAAGGAAGAACTCGTCATGCGTGTTACGCAGCAGATTTCTCTTGTCGCTGCTAAACGGATTATTGAACAGCAGAATGAAGAATTGAAGGCGACTCTGAATAATCGTGATAAGATGTATTCTGTCATTGCTCATGACCTTCGTTCTCCGATGGCCAGTATCCGTATGGTATTGAATCTCGTTGTTGCTTCCACGTCGCCTGATCTGGTAGGACCGGAACTATATGAACTGCTGGATAAGGCAAACAGAGAATCGGAAGAAGTACATGATCTGTTGGATAATCTCCTAAAGTGGACAAAGAGCCAGACTGGACGACTGAATGTGGTGTTACAGGATCTTGACCTGAATGATATCGTTCCTGGCGTGGTTGAAATCTTCGAGATGATAGCTCAGACAAAGCGTATTAAACTTGATTATCAAGCTCCTGCAGAACCAATGTTGGTGAATGCTGACAATGATATGTTGAAGACGGTGATACGTAACTTCCTGTCGAATGCTATCAAATTCTCTCCAGAAGACTCCAGTATTGAGATCCTGATGACGAGAGATGGTGATTATGCTAAGGTAAGTGTCAGAGACCACGGCGTAGGTATTGCTGCAGACCGTATCGACACCATCTTCCATAAAGGAGAGACAACATATGGTACAGGTGGTGAGGAAGGTTCCGGCCTCGGACTTCAGCTTTGTCAAGACTTTGCCCGTAAAAATGGTGGAGACTGTATGGTTGAATCTGTGGAGGGCGAAGGATCAACGTTTAGTGTACTTATTCCACTCAAGAAAGTCTAATGGCTACACCTATTTATATTATAGAAGAGAAAAGACTTCGCCGCAACCTCAAGCTTATTGCTGATGTTGCGGCGAAAGCCGATATAGAGATAATCCTCGCCTTCAAGGCTTTTGCACTGTGGAAGACTTTTCCTATCTTCCGCGAGTATATCAAGGCCACTACCGCCAGTTCGCTGTCAGAGGCGCGTCTGGCCTTTGAGGAGTTCGGGGCACCTGCACATACTTTCTCTCCGGCTTATACTGACGATGAGATAGATGAGATCATAAGCTGCTCTTCCCATCTTACTTTCAATTCCCTATCGCAGTATGAGCGCTATCATCAGCGTGCTGCAGGGCTGTCTATAGGTCTGAGGGTCAATCCTGAGTATTCCGAGGTCGGCACTTTGTTGTATAATCCCTGTGCGCCTGGCACACGCTTTGGAGTGACTGCCGACAAGTTGCCTGAAAGACTGCCGGAGGATATTGAGGGCTTCCATTGTCATTGTCATTGTGAGAGTGGGGCAGATGTGTTTCAACGTACGCTTGTGCATATTGAGGATAAATTTGCAAAGTGGTTCCCCCAGCTGAAATGGATCAATTTTGGCGGCGGTCATCTGATGACGCGCAAGGATTACGATGTGGATCTTCTGATCTCGATGATGCAGGACTTCCACAAGCGCTATCCCTGGCTAAAGGTCATTCTTGAGCCGGGTAGTGCCTTCGCATGGCAGACAGGACCGTTGGTTTCGCACGTCGTAGATGTCGTAGAGGATAAAGGCATAAAGACCGCCATCCTCGATGTCAGTTTTACCTGCCATATGCCAGATTGTTTGGAAATGCCCTATTTCCCAGATGTCCGTGGGGCTGAGCACGTGGATTTGGAGAAGGCAACGGAACCATTGACATATCGTTTAGGTGGGAACAGCTGTCTTAGTGGTGATTTTATGGGTTCTTGGCGATTTGCCCATGCGTTGCAAGAAGGAGATGAAGTGATTTTTGAAGATATGATTCATTATACGACTGTGAAGACGAATACATTTAATGGCATTTCGCATCCTTCAATCGGCATGTTACATGAGGATGGCACATTGGAGATTTTGCGTCGTTTTAGCTATGAAGATTACAGAAATCGGATGGATTAACTCCCCTGAAACCGCATTTTTTCGATAAAATCGTACTTTTTTAGAAAAAAAACGTCCAAAAAGTTTGTCAGTTCCAAAAAAAGCATTACCTTTGCATCCGCATTCAGAGGAATGCTCCTTACAAAGGATTGAAAATGCGGAAATAGCTCAGTTGGTAGAGCACAACCTTGCCAAGGTTGGGGTCGCGGGTCCGAGTCCCGTTTTCCGCTCAACATTTTGAACAAAAAGAGGCATCTCGGCGTTGGGTCGGATGTTAAATGCCCAGGTGGCGGAATTGGTAGACGCGCACGTTTCAGGTGCGTGTGCCGCGAGGCGTGCAGGTTCGAGTCCTGTTCTGGGCACTCTTTTTTTTCAGCATATGTTTTTGCTGGAGAGGTGGCGGAATTGGTAGACGCGCTACTTTGAGGGGGTAGTGTCAATTGCGACGTGGGAGTTCGAGTCTCCTCCTCTTCACATCTTTTTTAATGCGGAAATAGCTCAGTTGGTAGAGCACAACCTTGCCAAGGTTGGGGTCGCGGGTCCGAGTCCCGTTTTCCGCTCTTCTTATTAAGGAAAACAACTTTTCTCAACAATGAATTTATATTTAAGGTATTTTGACCGTGAAACGCTAGTATCCAGTGTTGACGAGGCTATAGATTTTCTTAGTGCTATAGAAGAAGTAGGGATGAATCCAGTGCTCGAGGCCGATATCCGAGAGTACGCGGCTAGTGATGTGTTTTATCCTAAACGTTATAAAGTTCGTCCACGAGTCTATTTTATCATTATAAAGACAGAAGCACAGAGTATGCAGGATTTTAAGGAAAAGAAGGCTGTTCATGTAGGTACACCGCCTATGACGAAACCCGCTGCACCAGCCCTTGTTCGTCTGAACGAGATTCGTCCAGGATGGTATGAGGGCATGATAGACTTTAAGCGTGTACTGATGGTACCTGGTACTGGTAAGTTTCAGTATCGTGACACTCAGTTTATTGCTAACGTGAAGGCTGAGTCCGGTATGGATTGCTATAATCGTATTGTTGAACATCTGAGGGAACGTGTTGATGATAGAAGCCAATTCCCATCAGCTAAAGGAAAGAACTTTAAGTTCCGCTATTTGGGTCAAGCCAAATAGTATATTATAAACCTTTTAAATTATTAATAACTATGAACAAAGTCATGTTAATTGGTAACGTAGGACAAGATCCTGAAGTACGTTATGTTGATCAAGGTGTTGCTGTAGCTCGTGTTCGTCTTGCTACAACCGAACGTGGTTATACACTTCAAAATGGTACTCAAGTACCTGATCACACAGATTGGCACAATGTTATCTTGTGGAGAAAATTAGCAGAGATTGTTGAGAAGTATGTCCATAAAGGTGACAAGCTCTACATTGAGGGCCGTATTCGTTATACGACCTATGATGATAAGCAGGGACAGCGGAGGTATGCCACAGAGATTTGGGCAGATAATCTGGAGTTGCTTTCTCCGAAGTCGACTTCATCAGTTGAACAGTCTGTAGCTTCTCCGGAGGTTTCTGCTCAACAGTCTCAGAGTGAAGCAGAACAGAGTGGACAGCTTCCATTTTAATTATTGAAAATGGACTATTTTCAATCGATATTCAATGAAGTAACAATCATGGCTCCCTCTACGGGAGCCATCTTTGCGGCCATCTTAGCCGTTATACTCCTATTTTTTTCGGGTTTTGCTTCTGGTTCCGAAATCGCTTTTTTCTCATTGTCACCCAATGATTTGAACGAATTGGAAGAAAGTAACAACGAGCGTGACAAACAGATTCTTGCTTTAGGAGAAGATTCTGAACGGACATTAGCCACTATCCTGATTACAAATAATCTGGTAAATGTGGCCATAATCATGTTAAGCACCTATTTCTTTGCCCATCTTATTGATTTCGGTAATGCGCTCTGGCTGGAGTTCGTGGTCATCACGGTTTTGCTGACCTTTTTGCTCTTACTCTTCGGTGAGATTATTCCGAAGGTTTATTGCGGACAACATGCTTTGGCTATGTGTCGTAGATTCTGTGGTGGTATCACCTTTTTACGGAAATTATTTTATCCCGTCGCTTCGGTCTTGATACGTTCTGGCATTTGGGCGTCAAAGGTAGTGCAGAAAGAGAGTCATGTGCTGAGTGTCGACGATTTGGAACAGGCCTTGGAACTTACTGATGAAGAAGAATTGAAAGAAGAGAAGAATATGTTGGAAGGCATCGTGCGTTTTGGCGATGAGACTGCCAAGGAGGTGATGACCTCAAGACAAGATGTTGTAGATCTTGACTTTCGCAGTAAGTTCCCTGATGTCATCAAGTGTATTGTAGAAAACAATTATTCCCGTATTCCTGTATACCAGGATTCTATCGATAATGTGCGTGGTATCTTATATATTAAGGACCTCCTTCCGCACCTTTCGAAGCCAGCTAACTTCCGGTGGCAGTCTCTTATTCGTCCGCCATATTTCGTTCCGGAGACAAAGAAGATTGATGATCTGCTGCGTGAATTCCAAGAGAACAAGGTGCATATCGCCATCGTGGTAGATGAGTTTGGTGGTACCAGTGGCATCATCACACTAGAGGATATTCTTGAGGAGATTGTGGGTGAAATCAACGATGAATATGATGTAGAAGAGAAAACATACGTTCGTGTGAATGCGAACACCTACATCTTCGAGGGTAAGACTTTATTGAGTGATTTCTTTAAGATCCTTGACCTTGATGATGATATTTTCGAAGATGTCGAAGGAGATGCTGATTCACTGGCAGGTTTGCTGTTGGAGATTAAAGGTGATTTTCCAGAATTGCATGAACGGATAGAATACGATAGTTTCACCTTCGAGGTGACAGAACTCGATGAGCATCGCATCTCGAAAATCAAAGTCGTGATCCATGGGAAAAAGGAAGAGGCTGGTGAATAATCACCAGCCTCTTGTAGTATCTTAGCAATGATTACCAGCCGATTTCATTGTATCCTGCTGCCTTGTACCATTGCATTTGCTGAATGTCTTTGTTATCAGTTGTCTGCTGGATGTATGTAGGAACAAACATGCTAACACCTCCATATTTTTCTTCGGTCACCGTGAAGTAATTGCCATAATAGTTTGGCCATGAGTTCTTGTTAATCATCCATGATGTCGCCATCTTCTTATAGATGACAGTCTTGTCAAGTACTTGTTTCCAGCTGTTGTATTCGTTTGTATCGGCATACTTTAAAATGAAATCATTGGCATCGAAGAACACTTGATGACTACTAGAGTCATAATAATAATAGATTAATCCACTTGTATTGGGATATCCCTCTCCGATTTTCGAGGCACTATTCTTCAACACTGTTTTGGTGGCATTTGCCAGATTTTCCATACCATTGGTCTGTATGACGGAAAGTGGAACGTCAAAGCCACCTGCACGTTGCTTGAAATAGTAGTCTACGATAGACTTCCAGAATGTAGTCTTTTCAAACATGGCAGGGACAACAGTGTTATATGGAGCTCCAACACCGGGTATTTCCGCAGGAGTACCAATAAGATAGTCAGTAACGTTGCGCAATTCATAAGCGACCTCCAAGCACATCATGTTACAGCAGTCACAGAAGATAAATGACAGATGTGGTAGCTTTGAAAGCAATTTTGCCATCGATGGGATGTTTAACCATTTTCCGTTATCGGCGGAACCATATTGCTTGTCGTTTCTGCCATTGTCGATACCGTATGCCTTCTGGCGAGCCATAGCCGTATATGGTATGGAGTCCTTAATCAGCCAACCAGAACCATGTCCCCAAAGTACAAGACCATAGTCATTATTCTTTGAAGGAAACTTTTGAAAAGCATATCTGAGAACGCCTTCCATGACTTGGGCTTCGCTGGAATAGGGATCACCTTTGACAAGAGATTCTGCAGGATCAAGATTCATGACCTTTGCAATCTCTGTGAAAGAAACAGAGTCCGTAATCTGGCCTTTATTGATTCTTGCTAGCCAGGGAATTTCACCAGTAGTGGCATTGTCTACATATACCAGCAGATTATTATTGCCGATGCTCTGCGAGCCTGCTTTCATCTCTTTCAGGTCATCATCGATAAAGTCCCAAAGACTGCATTCACCAGAAATATAGACCAACACTGTACGGTCTGCTTTCACTTCATTCTCCTCTGTATCATCCTTATGGCAGGCAGCTAGCATGGCTACTGCGCATATTGCTATCAATAATTTCTTCATATATCTCAAAAATTTGGTGCAAAGATACAAAAAACTCTTAATTCTTCCTCCATAATTGATTATTATTTGTATCTTTGCAGCTTAAAAAAAGATAATAATGAAGAAACTCTCTATATTATTTATAATATGTATTGTGCTGATGGCTGTTGGAGATGCTTATGCCCAGCGTTCGAAAAGAAGTAAACGGCGTAGTCGACAGAAGACACA
>JAEENF010000221.1 GCA_016283605.1 Prevotella sp. | reverse complement strand
ATAAAGAATGTTAATTGTTAGGCAGTTTCGAAAATTATGCTTAATTTTGCCACATATTGTGTGAACTCAATCAAGTCAGTAACTAAAAAAGTTAAATGATGGACTCTCAAGACAACATCCTCGAGCAGGAGGTAAAAGAAGAAGTTAACCAGGAAGTAACAGCTCCTGAAGTAGAAACCCAAGAAGTGGCTCCCGCTGCTGAAGAAGAGGCTTCCGTCGCTGAAGAAGAGGCTCCCCGCAAGGTCTATGAGACCAAGAAGGAGATTCTCGACCGTATCAAGGACATTGCCCATGGTGATGAAGCCCCACAGAAGGAGGAGGTGGATTATCTGAAGACCGCCTTCTACAAACTGCATATTGCAGAGCGTGAGGCAAACCTCAAGGCCTACCTTGATGGTGGTGGTGATCCCAATGCCTATCAGATCACTCCTGATGACGATGAGGAGGTGTTCAAGGCCGAGATGGGTATCATCAAGGAGAAGCGTGCAAAGCTTTTCAAGGAACAGGAGGCCGAAAAGCAACAGAACCTGGAGAAGAAACTTCAGATCATCGAAAAGATCAAGGGTATGATTACCTCTCCCGAGGAGGCCAACAAAGCCTATCAGGATTTCAAGGCCCTGCAGGCAGAATGGCGCGAGATCAAGAATGTGCCGGCAGACAAGGCCAACGAACTGTGGCGTAACTACCAGTTATATGTCGAACAGTTCTACGACCTGCTGAAACTGAACAGTGAGGCACGTGAATATGACTTCAAGAAGAATCTGGAACTGAAGACCAAGCTCTGTGAAGCCGCCGAGCGTCTGGCTGATGAGCCTGATGTCATCAGCGCCTTCCATCAGTTGCAGAAACTCCACGCAGAATACCGCGAGATCGGTCCTGTCAACAAAGAGTTGCGTGAAGAGATCTGGAACCGTTTCAAAGCAGCCTCAACGGTCATTAACAAGCGTCACCAGCAGCACTTCGAGGGTATTCGTGCCAAAGAAGATGAGAATCTGGAGCGTAAGACCGCCCTTTGCGAAAAGGTAGAAGCCATCGCCGCAGAAGAGAACAAAGGCTCAGGCGACTGGGAGAAACATACCAAGCAGATTATCGACATCCAGACAGAATGGAAGACCATCGGTTTTGCACCTCAGAAGATGAATGTGAAGATCTTCGAGCGTTTCCGTGCTGCCTGTGATGATTTCTTCGGACGTAAGGCCGAATACTTCAAGGGACTGAAAGACACCTTCAAAGAGAATGCCGAAAAGAAACGCGCACTCATCGAGAAGGCCAAGGAGTTGCAGGATTCTACTGACTGGAAGAAGACCGGTGACAAGATGATTGCCTTACAAAAGGAGTGGAAGACCATCGGTATGGTGCCCAAGAAACTCGGCGACCAGCTCTGGGAGGAGTTCCTCGGTGCTTGCAATAAGTTCTTCGAAGCCCGCAACGCCGCTGGTGCCGGACAACGCAACGAAGAGCACGCCAACCTCAGTAAGAAACGCGAGGTTATCGAAAAGCTCAAGGCCGTTGCAGAAGAAGCTGGTTCAGATATCCAGGAACAGGTTCAGAAGCTGGTGGAGGAATACCAGTCCATCGGTCATGTACCCTTCAAGGAGAAAGACAAGTTGTACGAAGAATATCACGCCGTTCTCGACAAGCTCTACAAGGATTTGAACATCAGCGTCGCCAAGAAACGTCTGAACAACTTCAAGCAGAACCTGAAACAGGTCGCAGAGCGTGGTGAAAATGCCCTCGACAACGAGCGTACCCGTCTGTTCCGTCAGTATGAAGCTATCAAACAAGAGGTCCAGACCTACGAGAACAACCTCGGTTTCTTGAATGTTTCTTCTAAGAAAGGTAATAGTCTTATCGACGAGATGAACCGTAAGGTTCAGAAACTAAAAGACGAGATGAACCTGGTTCGCGAGAAGATCAAGGCTATCGACGCAGAGAACAAAGAAGAATAAGGATAGAAAGAAGAGATTTCCGCATGGGAATCTCTTTTTTTTATCTTTTTTGATGTCATTTTGAAATTTTTCCCCGAAAAGTTTTGGTAATTCCGGAAAAAGTAGTACCTTTGCACCCGCAAATGAAAATTGCAAGGATTCATTGGGGTATGGTGTAATGGTAACACTACAGATTCTGGTCCTGTCATTCTTGGTTCGAGTCCGAGTACCCCAACTGACAGAAAGAGGTTTCCACGGAGGAAACCTTTTTCTTTTTTTGTCAAAATCAAAATAAAATATAATTTATTTTGCATTTCGCGCAATTTGCAGTACCTTTGCAGTCAATTACACATTATTATATATTAATGGAACAAACAAAAGAACTTATTAAAACCATCACCGCAGGAATCCAAGAGAAGAAAGGCAGCCACATCGTGATTGCTGACCTCAGTAAGATTGAGGGAACCATCTGCAAATATTTCATTATATGCCAAGGCAATTCCCCTTCACAGGTAGAGGCCATCACCGAATCTGTCGGCGACTATGCCCGTAACCAGCTGAAAGAGAAGCCTACCCACGTTGTAGGTCTGGAGAATGCCCAATGGGTAGCGATGGACTACACCGACGTCCTGGTACATATCTTTTTGCCAGATGTACGTGAATACTATGACCTGGAGCATCTCTGGGACGATGCCAAATTAACTCATATTCCAGACATTGATTAAAGAAAATGGATAATCAGAATATACCCGATAACAACAAAGGTCCGAAGATGAATATGCCCCGGTTCAACATGAACTGGATCTACGCCATTGCCATCCTCGCCCTCGGTCTGCTCTGGTTCTCTAGCGGAGGTCCGGAGAACAGTAGTATTGCCACCAAGGCTACCTACACGAACTTCAAGACGATGGTCAGCAAAGGCTATGCCTCTAAGATTATTGTGAACAAGAACCAGAATATGTTACGGATGTACGTAAAACCGGAACATATCCGTGACGTTTTCCACAAGAGTGCCAAGGAGACTGGCGTCGAACCGTACCTGGAAGTGGAAATCGGTTCCACGGATCAGGTTGAAGCCTTTATCAATGAATCCAAGGAAGCCAAGACCTTCACTGGTGAATACAGCTACGAGAACCGCCGTGAGAACGATATGTTCAACATGATCCTCTACAATGTCCTTCCCTTTGTCTTTATCATCGGCCTGTGGATGTTCTTTATGCGTCGCATGGGTGGTGGCGGCATGGGCATGGGTGGCGGCAACGTGTTCAGCGTCGGTAAGTCGAAAGCTAAGATGTATGAAAAGGGCGGTGAACTGGGTATCACTTTTAAGGACGTTGCTGGACAGGCTGGTGCCAAACAGGAGATTCAGGAGATTGTCGACTTCTTGAAAAATCCGCAGAAATACACAGATCTGGGTGGTAAGATTCCCAAGGGAGCCTTGCTCGTAGGTCCTCCAGGAACCGGTAAGACCCTGTTAGCCAAGGCCGTTGCCGGAGAGGCTGGGGTTCCATTCTTCTCAATGTCAGGTTCTGACTTCGTAGAGATGTTCGTCGGTGTGGGAGCCAGTCGTGTGCGCGACCTCTTTGCACAGGCCAAGACCAAGTCGCCCTGTATCATCTTTATTGACGAGATTGATGCCGTAGGTCGTGCCCGTTCTAAGAATCCCGCTATGGGAGGCAACGATGAGAGAGAAAACACGTTGAATGCCCTCTTGACAGAGATGGACGGTTTTGGTACGAACTCGGGGGTCATCATCCTCGCAGCTACCAACCGTGCTGACATGCTCGACTCCGCCCTACTTCGTGCCGGACGTTTCGACCGTCAAATCCACGTCGACCTCCCCGACCTCAACGAGCGTAAGGAGGTGTTTATGGTACATCTGAAACCATTGAAGATCGATGAGACCGTAGATATCGACTTCTTGGCTCGTCAGACACCAGGTTTCTCTGGGGCAGACATCGCCAACGTATGTAACGAAGCAGCCCTGATAGCTGCACGTCATAATAGTGAGAAAGTCAGCAAACAAGACTTCCTGGATGCCGTCGACCGTATCATCGGTGGTCTGGAAAAGAAAACCAAGGTGATGACACAGGCCGAGAAGCGCAGCATCGCTATCCACGAGGCAGGTCATGCTACCATCTCTTGGTTCACGGAGTTTGCCAATCCCCTGGTTAAGGTATCCATCGTTCCCCGTGGTCAGGCTCTCGGTGCAGCCTGGTATCTGCCCGAGGAACGCGTCCTTCAAACCAAGGAAGCCATGCTCGACGAGATGTGTTCACTCTTAGGAGGCCGTGCTGCTGAGGAGTTATTTATAGGCACCATCTCCACAGGAGCCATGAACGACCTGGAACGTACTACCAAACAGGCCTACGGTATGATTGCCTTCGCCGGCATGAGTGAAAAGTTACCTAACATCTGCTATTACAACAACGCCGAATACCAGTTCCAGAAACCCTATTCTGAGACTACGGCCAAGATTATGGACGATGAAGTGCTGCGAATGATCAATGAACAGTACGAACGTGCCAAGCGTATTCTGACAGAACATAAGGAAGGGCACGCCCAACTGGCTCAGTTGCTGATCGACCGTGAGGTCATCTTTGCGGAGGATGTTGAAAAGATTTTCGGCAAACGTCCTTGGCAGAGTCGTGCCGAGGAACTCCTTGAAGCCCAGATGCGCGCTGATGCTGAGCGCATGGCAGAGGAACGCGCTAAAGAGTTGGAGGCAAAAGAACGAGAAGCTAAGGAAGCAGAAAAAGAAAGTGAGGCATAATATGAAGAATTTTATTATCAGAACGATTACTGCGGTATTTTTCGTGGCAGCTATTGTCACCTGTTTTCTCCGCCCTGAGGCGATGATCCTGCTCTTTGCCTTGGTAACGGGACTGACCGTTTGGGAGTTTACAGGACTGGTCAACGAACGCGAGAACGTCACCATTAACAGGATGATCTGTACCGTTGCTGGTGTCTATTTCTTCTTTGCGATGGCGGGCTATAACAGTGGACTCACACCTGCCACCGTCTTCATCCCATACCTCGTGTCCATCATCTATCTGCTCATTGCGGAACTCTATCTGATTCATGAAGACCCCATCAGCAACTGGGCCTACACCATGATGAGCCAGATCTATATCGCCCTGCCCTTCTCACTCCTAAACGTATTGGCTTTCCGCTCTGCCGGTTCGGATATCCAATACACCTATCTGATACCCCTCAGTGTGTTTGTGTTCCTTTGGATCAACGATACGGGGGCCTATCTCTGCGGTTCACTTCTGGGCAAAAACAAACTCTTCCCCCGCATTTCGCCGGGAAAGAGTTGGGAAGGCAGTATCGGCGGAGGCCTCCTGGTGGTAGCCGTTGCCATACTTGTATGGTATCTCACCGAGAAATATGAGGTCAACGAACTCGGTCTCAACGCTTATGAATGGGCAGGCCTCGGACTGACTGTCGTCATCTTCGGCACGTGGGGAGACCTGGTAGAGTCGCTCTTCAAGCGCACATTAGGCATCAAGGACAGTGGCAACATCCTCCCAGGTCATGGTGGCATGCTCGACCGTTTCGACTCCTCGCTGATGGCTATCCCCGCAGCAGTCGTCTATCTTTATACCCTCACCTTATTTTAACTGATAGAGAACGTTCAGCGTAGGCTTATAGGTATTCTCCAAGGTAACGGTGATAAAACCACCCTCGGCCTCGAACTTGGCAATCTTGTGGTCATCGCCATGTTTTGGCATGTTCGGCCATGAACCCAGATCCTTCTCCAACTGGTCACGGATGGTCTGCCAGAACTGACGGGTACTGTCATTCGTCGACATCATATAGTTCTCCTGCACAGCTACCAGCGTGTCATTCTTCTGCGCCAATACCACATGATACTTCACCTCAGGATTAATCATCACTACCGTCTTGAAGTCAGAGTCGGACTTGGCAGAGTCGACGGCAAAGCCACGAGCCGCCAGAGAATCACAGAACGTCTTGAAGGGCAAACCCATCGACAGTCCACGATACTCCAGGATCTTTTTCTCCCCGTTACTACAAGCACAGAGTGCAACAAAAGCCACAAAGGCCACAAAAATTTTCTTCATAATCATACTAGTTTGACAATTCTGCTGCAAATATACAAAATAATTATGAATTATTAATTATTAATTATGAATTATTTCGTACCTTTGCACCTATGTTTGTATCAACAGTACTGTTTTCCGCACTTCTTACAGCGCCAGTCGTTGCTGATGACACCATCAAAACGGAACGGCTGGAGGAAGTGATTGTGACCTCTAATTCTGCCCGTCAGCGCATCCAGAATGTGCAGACCGGAGCGGAACAGCTCCAACTGAAGGACCTGACCACCTCACCGCAACTCTTTGGCGAGAACGACATCATGCGCTCCATCCAACTGTTGCCGGGCATCAAAGCCGAAAGCGACGCATCCAGCAGCTTCCAGGTCAGAGGTGGAACATCAGCCCAGAACCTCATCCTCTACGATAACGCTCCTGTCTATAATGTCGGACACCTGGCAGGTCTGTTCTCTACCTTTAATGATGACGCGCTGGGCAGTGCCACCCTATACAAGGGACTATTGCCTGCACAATACGGCGGAGCCTCTTCAGCTGTCCTTGATCTGACAGGACGTACTGGCAACAAAAGCGGCTGGCATGGAGGAGCCACCGTCGGTCTGCTCTCTGCAAAAGGAACGTTGGAAGGTCCCATCGTCAAGGACAAGGCTTCCTTTCTGGTAACAGTCCGTCGAACCTATATGGATATGTTCCTGAAACTGTCGGATGACTTCAAGAACAATACACTATATTTTTATGATGTCAATGCCAAGTTAGACTGGACCGTAGGCAAACGAGACCAGTTGTTCCTGTCATTCTTCACCGGCTACGACCGCACAGCGATGGAAGACATGATAGACATCCGCTGGCACAACCTTTCAAGCAGTCTGAAATGGCTGCACCACTTCGGTGAAGGCTCGCACTCACAGACCACCTTATTATATAGTGGCTATAAGACAGACAACGGCATAGACTTCCTTGGTTTGAACCTCTGGCTTGACGGGCATATCCGTCAGGAAAGTCTCCGGCAGGATTTCCATTTTACCCTCGACAAATACCTTATCGATGCTGGATTGCAGTCTACGCTCATTAACGTGAAGTCTGCCGAGTGGCAGTTTGTGACACAACATGACAAAGAACAACGACGGGCCTGGGACAATGCCTTCTGGCTGAATACGATTATCCCGATATACCCGTGGATGACGGTCTCTGCCGGACTGCGTGTCAATGCCTTCTCACCACTTGGCGGTTCTCTCTATTATGACATCGAACCAGATGGAGAGATCGGCTGGTATTACAACTATGGCAAGAACGAGATTGTCAAGACCCACGTCACCTGGCAACCACGCGCCAGCATCAGCATCCAACCTACCGAACAGACCAGCGTCAAAATCGGCTATGCCCGTACAGCTCAGAATATCCATGCCCTGAGGAATCAGAACACCTCGACCCCCTTCGACCGTTACACCATGAGTAGTAACATCGTCAAACCCGAGATTGCAGACCAGGTGAGCATCGGTCTTTTTGCGATGACACCCAGTCAGAGCTATGACTTCTCGCTGGAGACCTACTACAGGAAGGTGAAGAATGTACTGGACTATCGCGATGGCAAGAGTTTCAGCAGCGAGATTGAGATTGAACGTCTCGTTCTGCCGGGAGAAGGCAAAGGCTACGGTTTTGAACTGGCAGCACGCAAGAACCACGGTCGACTCACCGGATGGCTGGCCTATACCCTCTCATGGTCGAAAACCCGCATCGACGGTATCAATGGCAACCGTTGGTACAACGCCAACAACGACCGTCGCCATGATATCAACATCGTCGCCATGTACCAGTTAAGCAAGAGATGGTCGCTCAATGCCGCCTGGCTCTTCAACACAGGACAGGCCTTCACGGCACCCAGTGGAAAATATCAGATTGAAGACAACTGGATATATTATTACGCCGAGCGTAACGGCTACAGGGCACCCGACTACCACCGTTTGGATGTCAGTGCCGTATGGGCAAAGAGATACAAACGCTCTACCCATGAATGGTGTATCAGCATCTACAACCTCTATAATCACTATAACCCGTTCCTCATCAACTTTGAGGACAGCGAGAATGGTAACAAGACAAGGGCCGTACAGTATTCACTCTTCGGCATCGTGCCTTCCGTTGCCTTTAACATCAAATTCTGATCGCCCATGAAATATTATATTCGATTGTTAATCTGCCTGAATATCGTTCTCCTGTCATCCTGTGAGAAAGACATCAACCTCATCTACCATCAGGTTGACCCCATCTATGTGGTGGAGGCTTCTGTCTCAAATGCAGGAACAGAAGTACGTATCAGTCAAACCGGTGCGATGGAGGACAATTCGTCCATCAGTGCCATCAGCGATGCAAAAGTCACGGTATCCACAAACACCGGGCAGATCTATACCATTCCCTACGCTACCAACGGTTTCTACCGGTTGTACACTCTGAAAGGTGTGGCAGGAACCGATTATCAACTTGACGTAGAGCTCGACGGTCATCATTTCTCTTCGACCTCCGTGATGCAAAAGGCACCCAAAATGAAGAACTTCCGTTTCGTCAGGATGAAGGCCGCATCAGAGAAGATTATCTTCGGGGACCTGCGTCTGGATGACATCCCCAATGAACAGAACTGGTATTTCATGCACATCTACCGTAATGGCATCGGTTACCGCTGGGCAGTAATGCGCGACAACCAGAATCCGAACGAAGAACTACAACAGCTATTCTCTTTCTTCCGTGAGGGCAGCAACGACAGTGATGTGCTGAATGAAGGCGACCTGCTCCGTATTGAGATACGTGCCATAGACCAACGGGCCTATGACTACTTGTATTCCATGCAGCTTATGAACGACACAGGCACCAACCCGATAGCGAATTTCTCGGGTGGGTGCCTGGGGTATTTTTCAGCATATCATCAGATTACATACTCCTACAGGTATCACGCATCGGAGGTGGAGGACGACGACTGAGCTTTCCGCAGTTTCATCGTTACGGTGACTGAAACAGCACTACCATTAAGAGTACCGTCACGCTTGACCTTGACCACAAGGTCAGTTTCTGTGAATGACAAAATCTGGGCCAGGATAGTATCCTGACGTCCCTGATCATCCGTAAATTCCAATTTGAGATTATGGTTATCGCAACGGTAGGTTCCTTCATAGAGGATATACCCGGAAAAGTCATAGGATGAAAAAGAGCCGCTACGGACCATGCCATTATAATTGCCATCATCGCGGAACACAAAAAGATCAAAGGCAAAATCCTCTGGTCGCCACTCGGTCTCACCCTCAATGACGACATCACCATCTTCCCATCCACGTTGCCAAGTACCGACGATAAGGTTCCCCAACCGTCGGCCGTCATCATCACCTCCACCACATCCCGTCAGGAATAGCAGTGGCAATAATAATAGCAGGAGTTTTTTCACTTCACATTTCCAACTTTAACCAGATATTCGGCAATCTGCACGGCATTCAGCGCAGCACCCTTACGGATCTGGTCACCACTGAGCCAGAAGGTCAGACCATTTTCATCGCTCAGATCCTTACGGATACGACCCACGTAGACATCATCCTTACCAGCTGTCTCCAGAGGCATCGGATAAGTAAGGGTGGCAGGATCATCCTTCAACGTACAACCAGGTGCTGCAGCGATGGCCTTCTGAGCCTCCTCTACACTGATCGGCTTCTCGGTCTCAATCCAAACAGACTCTGAGTGAGAGCGCAACGAACTGACACGCACACACATCGCCGAACATTTGGCATCAGTATGCATGATCTTACGGGTCTCATTGAACATCTTCATCTCCTCTTTGGTGTAGCCGTTGGGCTGGAACACATCAATCTGAGGAATCACATTGTAAGCCAGCTGGTGGGCAAACTTCTTGATCGTCTTCACCTCGCCCTCTTCAACCATCTCCTTATACTGCTGCTGCAGTTCAGCCATAGCAGCGGCACCAGCACCAGAAGCACTCTGATAAGAAGCCACGTGAATACGCTTGATATGTGAGATCTGCTCCAGAGGCTGCAGCACAACCACCATCATAATCGTCGTACAATTCGGATTGGCGATAATGCCACGGGGACGGTTCAAGGCATCCTCAGCATTGCACTCAGGCACCACCAAGGGTACATCATCGTCCATACGGAAGGCGCTAGAATTGTCGATCATCACAGCACCGTATTTCGTAATTGTCTCGGCAAACTCCTTCGATGTACCGGCACCGGCTGAAGTAAAGGCGATATCCACATCCTTGAAGTCATCGTTATGCTGCAACAACTTGACTTCAATCTCCTTTCCCTTATAGGTGTATTTTCGTCCGGCACTACGCTCAGAGCCAAACAACACCAGTTCATCCATCGGGAAATTTCTCTCAGCGAGAATGCGCAGGAACTCCTGTCCCACAGCTCCACTCGCACCAACAATTGCTACTTTCATACGTCTATTCCTTTTATTAATTCGTATTTCGGCTGCAAAATTACAAAATAATTATGAATTATGAATTATTAATTATGAATTATTTCGTATCTTTGCACACGAAATGAGACTGATAGCAGCATATTTTCCCATTACCGACCCCACGCTGATATTCTTCGTGGTGCTACTCATCATTCTCTTTGCCCCGATTATCATGAGTAAACTGCGCATTCCCCACATCATCGGCATGGTGTTGGCGGGTGTCGTTATCGGCCACTACGGTCTCGATATTCTCGAACGCGACATGTCGTTTGAGATCCTTGGAAGCGTAGGTCTTTACTATATCATGTTCCTCGCCGGACTGGAGATGGACACGGAAAGCGTTAAGAAGAAATCCAGCCAGTTCCTGGTTTTTGGACTTCTGACCTGCCTTATTCCTTTGGGTATGACCTATGTCATGGCCAGGATGCTGTTGCACTACTCCGATGCGGCCTCCTTCCTACTAGGTTGTATCATGGCATCCAACACGCTGATTGCCTATCCAATCATCGGACGATACGGTCTTCAGCGCCACCCATCAGTACAACTCTCCGTAGGCTCATCAATGATCTCGCTTTTCATGGCCCTGGTGATGATCGCGGCTCTCGCCACCTTCTACACCGAGAACATCAATGCCAACAACCTCTTCTCTTTCCTCCTTCCTCTTTCCATTTTCCTTCTGAAACTCGTCGCTTTCATGGCAGGCTCAGTATATCTCATTCCGAAGATTGCCCGTTACTTCCTGCGTCGTTACAGCGATGCCGTGATGCAGTATATTTTTGTCCTGGCTGTGATGTTCCTTTCGGCAGCCTTGTCTAACCTCATCGGACTGGAGGGTATCTTCGGTGCATTCCTCTCCGGACTGATCCTCAACAGGTATATACCGAAGGTTTCTCCACTGATGAACCGCATTGAGTTTATCGGAAATGCAGTCTTTATTCCCTATTTCCTGATTGGTGTGGGCATGCTCATCAACGTGCGGACCCTGTTCTCTGGGGCACAGGTGCTTTGGGTCGTCTTCCTGATAGCCTTCTTCGGTACCTTCGGCAAGGCGGTGGCAGCCTATATCTCCAGCCTGCTTTTCCATCTTCCACAGCGTGACGGCAACATGATGTTCGGACTGACCTCTGCCCATGCTGCAGGCGCCATTGCCATGGTGATGGTGGGTATGCGACTCGAAGTGGCTCCCGGCATCTTTCTGGTGAACGACGACATGTTGAATGGTGTGGTGATGATGATTCTGGTCACCTGCGTCATCTCCACAATGATGACCGAACATGCGTCACAACAGATTGTATTGGAGGAAAGAGGAAAATGGAAAGAGGAAGGAGATATGCAAAATGATGACGAGAAGGTTCTGCTCTGTGTGAAATATCCTGAGATAGCCCCTCAGCTACTCACTTTAGCCCTATTGATGCGCAACCAACAGTTAAACCGCGGACTTGTAGCACTCAACGTGGTCTATGACGACAAGGACTCTGCTGCCGGACGTCAACAAGGACTTCAACTGTTGGAACGTCTTCAACAACAAGCAGCAGCTGCCGATGTGCAGATGCAGACACAGGTTCGTCTGGCATCCAATATTGCCAACGGTATCAAGCATGCCTTCCGCGAGTTTGCCTGCAGCGAAATTGTGATGGGCATGCACGTCCATACCGATATCAGCCCGAAGTTCTGGGGTGAATTCATCCAAAGCCTTTACAATGGCCTGAATCGTCAGATTGTGCTCACCAGGTTCATACAACCCCTGAACACCCTGCGACGTATTCAAGTCGTCGTACCTTCCCGGGCAGAATTTGAGCCAGGCTTCCACCGATGGCTGGAACGTCTGAGTCGATTTGCAGAACAGTTGGACTGCCGCATCCAGTTTCATGGCCGAAAGGAGTCGCTTGTACTCATTGCAGAATATATTAATAACAGTCATCCGTCAGTACGTGCAGAATACACAGCGATGGGACATTGGAATGAACTGCCACAACTGGCCACACAGGTTTCCGACGACCATCTCTTTGTGGTGATCAGTGCCCGTAAGGGAACTATCTCCTACAAGAATGCCATCGACCGTCTGCCGGATGAACTGCAGAAATACTACCCGGGCAAGAACCTCATGATTATCTTCCCAGACCAGCATGGTGATACCAAGGATGACCGCATGAGCTTCACAGAGGCCCAGCATCAGGAGGAGACATCGATATACAACGTGATATCGAGGTGGATACATAAAAAAAGTGAATAGTGAAGAGTGAAAAGTGAAGAATGAGTTATGATTACAATTAAAGATATAACAAAGAGCTTTGGCTCGTTACAAGTATTGAAGGGCATTGACCTTCATATCAACAAGGGAGAGGTTGTCAGTATTGTCGGCCCTTCAGGTGCCGGCAAGACCACGTTGTTGCAGATTATCGGTACACTAGACCGTCCTGACACCGGTTCAGTCATTGTCGACGGCATCGACACCAGCCGGTTGTCCACGAAGAAACTCTCAGACTTCCGCAATCAGCATCTGGGTTTCGTCTTTCAGTTTCATCAGCTCCTGCCGGAATTCACCGCCATCGAGAATATCATGATACCCGCCTATATCGCGGGCGTATCACAGAAACAGGCCAAGAAACGTGCCAAAGAACTGTTGGATTTCATGGGACTGGCAGACCGCGCAACACATAAACCCAACGAACTCTCTGGCGGTGAGAAGCAGCGTGTGGCTGTGGCCCGTGCGTTGGTCAACAATCCTGCTGTCATCCTCGCCGATGAGCCCTCCGGCTCTCTTGACTCCAAGAACAAAGAAGAACTCCACAAACTTTTCTTTGACCTTCGCGACCAGTTTGGCCAGACCTTTGTCATCGTCACGCATGACGAGACGCTGGCCTCTATCACCGACAGAACCATTCACCTCAGAGATGGACTCATTGAAGAACCGGAAATCGTCATAGCCCCACAGGACCAAACACCTGA
This sequence comes from Prevotella sp., assembly GCA_016283605.1. Classification (GTDB taxonomy): domain Bacteria; phylum Bacteroidota; class Bacteroidia; order Bacteroidales; family Bacteroidaceae; genus Prevotella. Next base: position 71 of record JAEENF010000221.1, on the reverse strand, counting down.
AGAACCATGCTTAAACTCGGAGAATACCATACCCTCAGAATAAAGAAACGTCTGGAATTCGGACTGTACCT
>JAEENF010000220.1 GCA_016283605.1 Prevotella sp. | reverse complement strand
TCATTAATTCATTAACTCGTTAACTTGGTTGACTTATGTCGGAAACACATACAATTTTATGTCACACACAAATAAGAGCCACCAGTATTTTCACAAGTGGCTCTTAACACAGAGAGAAATAGGTAGTTCTCAGAAAATAAGTGGCTCTTATTTCTAAGGCTCGCCCAACTGGGTAAAAATCAGCTGTACCTCCGCCGGCGTGAATGTGCGACGCGACCTTGTGTGAAGAAAATTCCTCAAATCCTTGGTGGTTTGGGGAATTTTTGTTAAATTTGCCGCCAAATAATAGAATGACGTAAAAACTGAATGATGAAGGTACATAAACTATTACTGACGGGGCTGTTGGTGGCGATGTGGCTGCCGATGTTCGGGCAGTCGAAATTCGTGACGGTCAGAGACGGCCATTTCGAGAAAGACGGTACACCTTATTATTATGTAGGTACCAACTTCTGGTACGGGGCCATCCTCGGGTCGGAAGGACAGGGCGGCGACCGCAAGCGGTTGACGAAGGAACTCGACCTGATGAAGAAGATGGGCATCGACAACCTGCGTATCCTCGTGGGTTCGGACGGTGAACGCGGTGTGACCACGAAGGTAGAGCCGACACTGCAGGTGGCTCCGGGCGTCTACAATGACACCATCCTCGCCGGACTCGACTACCTGTTGATGGAGATGGGTAAACGGCAGATGGTGGCTGTGCTCTACCTGAACAACTCGTGGGAGTGGAGTGGGGGATACGGCTTCTACCTGCAGCACGCCGGAGCCGGAAAGGCCCCGAGACCCAACGAGGACGGCTACCCCGCCTATATGAACTTCGTGGCACAGTACGCCTCGAACCAGAAGGCCCACGAACTGTTCTATGACTACGTGCGCTTTATCCTCGGTCGGACCAACCGCTATACCGGTGTGGCCTATAAGGACGATCCCGCTATCATGTCGTGGCAGATCGGCAACGAGCCCCGTGCCTTTGCCAAGGAGGCACTGCCCGACTTCGAGAAATGGCTCGCCGAGGCCTCGGCACTCATCCGCAGTCTTGACCCGAACCACCTCGTATCCATCGGCAGCGAAGGCTCGTGGGGCTGCGAGAACGACTGGGGTTGCTATGAGCGCATCTGTGCCGACAAGAACGTGGACTACTGCAATATCCACCTGTGGCCTTACAACTGGAGCTGGGCCCGACAGGACCACCTCATCGAGGACCTGCCGCAGGCCAAGGCCAATACCAAGGACTATATCGACCGCCATCTGGACATCTGCGCCCGGCTGAAGAAACCACTGGTGATGGAGGAGTTCGGCTATCCCAGAGACGACTTCAAGTTCGCCCTCGGGACACCGACAAAGGGACGCGACGGCTTTTACCAGTATGTCTTCTCGCTGGTGGCCGACAATGCCGAACAGGGTGGCTACTTCGCGGGTTGTAACTTCTGGGGATGGGGTGGTTTTGCCAGACCTCAACACGAGCAGCAATGGCTGGTGGGCGACGACTATACCGGTGACCCCGCACAAGAGCAGCAGGGACTCAATTCGGTGTTCTCGGGCGACAAATCGACCCTGAAAGTGATACGTCAGCAGGTGAAAAGGATGAAAAAAGTGAGGTAATGGCAATAAAATGCCGTAAATAGGCAAAATTGTGCTATTGTATTTCAAAAAATGTTCGTAACTTTGCAGCCGAAAACCTTTTTTAAAGAATAAACGATAAATGATAAGAAGTAATAATCATAAGATGATGGGTGGCCGTGTATGGATATGCATGGTCATCCTCGTCTCTTGTTTTTCATTCCTCTGCCCTCATTCTTTCGCCCAGATCCGAGGCAACAACATCGTGGTGACGGTGGAACCCGACCATAAGGACTGGAACTACAAGACGGGCGAAAAGGCTCAGTTCACGGTGGAGGTGCGCAAGTCGGGAACGCTGATCGACAATGTCAGCATCGACTATGCCTCAGGCCCTGAGATGTATCAGTTAGAGAAGGGTTCACTCACGCTGAAGGACGGTACGCTGAAGCTGACAAGCGGGAAGATGATGCTGCCTGGATTCTGGCGTGTCGACGTGACCGCACACGTGGACGGGAAAGACTATAAGCAGGCCTGTAACGTCGCCTTCTCGCCCGAACAGCTGCAACCCTCGACGGTGATGCCGAAGGACTTCGAAGCGTTCTGGCAAGGCGTCATCAGCCAGGCTCGCAAGACGGACCTCAACCCCACGAAACGACTCCTGCCCGAGCGGTGCACGAAGGACGTGAACGTCTACGAGGTGAGTTTCCAGAATCTGCAGGACAACTACCGCACCTACGGCATCCTCTGTGTGCCGGTGAAGGAAGGCCGCTATCCCGCCCTGTTGAGAGTGCCCGGTGCCGGTGTCAGACCTTACGGCGGTGATGTGTGGACGGCCTCACAGGGTGCCATCACACTCGAGATAGGCATTCACGGCATCTCCGTCACGATGGACCAGAAATTGTACGATGATGTGTTTAACGGGGCACTGATGGGTTACTGGGAGTTTAATATGGACGATCGCGACAAACATTACTATAAACGTGTGGTGGCCGGTTGTATCCGGGCGCTCGACTACATCGAACAGTACACCCCCTGGAATGGAAAGGAACTGGGTGTGACGGGGTCGTCGCAAGGCGGATTCCTCACACTGGCAACGGCTGCACTCGACAAGCGCATCACCTATTACGCCCCAGTGCATGCCGCTCTATGCGATCATACGAACTCGCTGAGGGGCGTCGCCTGCGGCTGGCCGCACTACTTCTATAGAGTGAATAGTGAAAAAGTGAATAGTGAAAAAGTGGAGGTGAGTCGGTATTATGATGGCGTGAACTTCGCCCGACTGATTACCGACCGGCAGAATGGCTGGTTCTCGTTCGGCTATAACGACGACGTGGTGCCGCCAACGACCTCCTACGCGACCTACAACGTCGTCAAGGGGCCTAAGGAACTCTCGCCCTATCAGCAGACCTGGCACTTCTGGTACCAGGAACAGTGGGACGAGTGGGAAGAATGGCTGTTGAAGCAGATGAAGTTAAGGTGAAAGTGAAGAGTGAATAGTGAAAAGTGAATAGTGAATAGTGAAAAGTGAAATATGAAGAAGTATTTGGTAATATTTATCGTGGCGATGGCGGTTGTGGCCTGTTCGACGCCGAAGAAGGCTGAGCCGGAGATGACTGCCGCCCAGCAGTTGGAGCAGCGCATGACCGCATTGCAGGAGAAAGGCTATATGGCCGGACATCAGGACGACCCGTTCTATGGCATCGGGTGGGCCTATGAGGACGGCAAGAGCGATGTGAAGCTGACCGTAGGTGACTATCCTGCCGTGATGGGCTTCGACCTCGGAGGTATCGAGATGGGCGACGACAAGAACCTGGACAGCGTGCCCTTCACCCGTATCCACGATGAGTTACTGGCGCATGTGAAACGAGGCGGTATCGTTACCCTCAGCTGGCACCCGCGTAACCCGATGACAACGGCTCCTGACGGCGGCAGGGGTGCTCAGAAGTTCCCGGCTGGTTCGGCTTGGGACGTGACCGACACAACTGTCGTGAAGAACATCCTGCCTGGTGGGAAGAATGCCGGACTCTTTGAGACCTGGATGGAACGCGTGGCAGACTTCATAGAGACCCTGAAGGACGATGAGGACCGGCTGGTGCCCATTATCTTCCGTCCCTGGCACGAGAACAACGGCTCGTGGTTCTGGTGGGGACAGAAACTCTGTAGCGACGAAGAATTCAAAGGACTCTGGAACCTCCTGCAGGACTATATGAACCGTAGGGGATTTGATAATCTGTTGTGGAGCTATTCACCCAACCTCGACGGCAACTGGACGCTGGAGCGCTTCATGCAACGCTATCCGGGCAACGACCGCGTGACCCTGATCGGTGAGGATGCCTACCAGTGGGGCACCGAAGAGGACTTCGTGAAGCAGTTGAATGCCGACCTGACCTTCCTCACGCAGTTTGCCAAGGACAACGGCAAGCTGCTGGCGATGACGGAGTGCGGTCTGCAGAATGTCACTGATTCCACGTGGTTCTCGCGCGTATTGAAAGTGCAGATGGACAAGTACCCCATCTCGTACTTCCTCTTGTGGCGCAACTACGAGAAGGAATGGTTCGGTCCGGTGCCCAACACCCCTTGCGGCGAGGACTACAAGGCCTTCAAGGAGGCAGAGAACGTGATGTTTCTTGAGGACATTGAACATTGATTTAATTAAGATATGGAAATATTTAGCGAAAAAGTGGCAGCGTTGCGGAAGCATCATGAGGAGCTGCTGAACCGTAAGAACGAACCCCTCGAGTGGGGAAACGGAATCTACGAGAAATACAAGTATCCAGTGGTAACGGCAGAGCACGTGCCCCTGGAGTGGAAATACGACTTCAACGAACAGAACAATCCTTATCTGATGCAACGCATCATGTGCAACGGTGCATTTAATGCAGGCGCTATCAAGTGGCAGGGAAAGTACTGTCTGGTGGTCCGTGTGGAGGGCGCCGACCGGAAGAGTTATTTTGCGGTCGCTGAGTCGCCCAACGGCATCGATAATTTCCGTTTCTGGGAGGAACCCATCACGATGCCCGACGACGTGATCCCCGCAACGAATATCTACGATATGCGTGTAACCCAGCATGAGGACGGCTGGATCTACGGCGTCTTCTGTGCCGAGCGTCATGATGACTCGCAGCCCGGCAACCTCTCGGCTGCAACGGCTACCGCCGGTATCGCAAGGACCAAGGACCTGAAGACTTGGGAGCGGTTGCCTGACCTGAAGACGAAGTCGCAGCAACGAAACGTGGTGCTCCATCCGGAGTTCGTCGACGGTAAGTATGCCTTCTACACCCGTCCACAAGACGGATTTATCGATACAGGCTCAGGCGGAGGTATCGGATGGGCACTCGTCGAGGATATCACGCATGCTGAGGTGAAGGAAGAGAAGATCATCAACGCACGTCACTATCATACCATCACCGAAGTGAAGAACGGTGAGGGACCGCATCCCATCAAGACCCCAAAGGGCTGGTTGCATCTGGCTCACGGCGTACGTGCAACGGCCGACGGTCTGAGGTATGTACTCTATCTCTATATGACAGCCCTGGACGATCCCACGAAGGTGATCGCACAGCCCGGCGGCTATTTCCTTGTGCCTGAGGGTAACGAATACGTGGGCGATGTGATGAACGTGGCCTTCGCCAACGGCTGGATTGCTGATCCGGACGGCAAGGTGTTTATCTACTATGCCTCTGCGGATACGCGCATGCATGTGGCTACATCGACGGTAGACAAACTGATCGACTACTGTATGAATACACCTGAGGACGGTCTGACGACGGCTGCCAGTGTGGAGACCATCAAGGCGCTGATAGCAAAGAATCGTAACAATTTAAAACTCTAATAAGATGATTAAGACTAAATTAATCGAGAAAATAGGATATGGCTTCGGCGATATGTCGTCGTCCACATTCTGGAAGATTTTTTCTTACTACCTTCCATTCTTCTATTCAAACATCTTCGGTCTTTCGCTGATTGACGCTGGTGTGCTGGTGCTCGTCACACGTATCTGGGATGCCGTCTCGGACCCGATGATGGGTATCATCTCAGACCGTACGAACACCAAATGGGGTAAGTACCGTCCGTATCTGCTGTGGGTGGCGCCCTTCTTCTCCATCTGTGGTATCCTGCTGTTTACCACACCCGACTGGGACTACGGCGCCAAGCTGATATGGGCCTATATCACCTATATCATGATGATGACCGTGTATACAGGTATCAACGTGCCTTACGGTGCGATGCTGGGTGTGATGACCGACGATCCGAACGAGAAGACCGTCTTCTCGTCCTTCCGTATGTTCTTCGCCTACGGTGGTTCGTTCCTCGCACTGTTCCTCTGGGAACCGTTGACGAATATGTTCGGAGGCTATAATACGCCTGGCGGATGGTTCTGGGGTATGGTGGTGATTGCTGCCGCCTGCTTCGTGATGTTCATCCTCTGCTTCATGCTGACCAAGGAGCATCTGAAGACGATATCTACGGTGAGTGTGGGTAATGACTTCAAGTCGTTGCTGTCGAACAAGCCCTGGTGGTTGCTCATCGGTGCCGCACTGTGCTCGAACCTGTTCAATACGGTGCGCGGTGCAACGGTGGCCTACTTCTTTGCAGACATCATCGGCCCTGATGTGCATATGTCGTTCTTCGGACTCGCCTTCCTGTTCTATGCCGGACTCTTCCTGGGTATCGGTGAGGTGTCGAACATGGTGGGTGTGGCCCTCTGTGTACCTATTGCCGGTAAACTGGGTAAGAAGACGACCTTTATCGTAGTCAATGCCGCCCTGCTCGTATTGAGTATCGCCTTCTTCTTCGTACCTTGTACACCGTCGGGCTTCTGGACGATGCTCATCCTGCAGGTGGTGATCTCGGTCTTCACGGGTATCATGTCGCCGCTGATCTGGAGTATGTATGCTGACGTCAGCGACTATGCTGAGTTGAAGTATATGACAGCCTCTACGGGTCTGATCTTTTCGTCGGCCTCTATGGCCCAGAAGTTTGGTGGTGCCATCGGTGGTGCAGCCGTTCTGTGGTTGCTCTCAGGCTTCGGCTATGTGACCGATGCCGACCAGATTGCTGCCGGTGTCGTTCAGCCGGAGAGTGCACTTATGGTGTTGCGTTGGCTGATGAGCTTTATCCCTGCTGCTGTGGCTGCCTTGGCCATTGTGGTGGTGTGGTTCTATCCGTTGACGACAACGCGTGTCAATGAGATTAATAATGAACTCAAGAAGGTTCGCGCTATAGAATAAGTACCAAAACAATGTATACTGTAAGTACCATGAGGCAGGAGATGCAGGATGTTCTCCAACAGAACATCCTGCGTTTCTGGCTCGACAAGATGATTGATCATGAGAACGGTGGTTTTTATGGTCGTATCGACAATCAGGGGGTGTTGCACCCCGAAGCTGAGAAAGGGGCTATACTGAATGCCCGTATCCTCTGGTCGTTCTCAGCGGCCTATCGGGTGTTGGGCCAGCAGGAGTATCTTGAGGCCGCAACACGGGCAAAAGACTATTTTATCGGACATTTCATCGACAACGAGTTTGGTGGCGTCTTTTGGAGCGTCGATTATCTTGGTCGTCCGCTCGACACCAAGAAGCAGTTCTATGCCATTGGCTTTGCCATCTATGGCTTGTCGGAATATGCGCGTGCCACAGGTGACAGAGAGGCGCTGGACTATGCACTGCAACTCTTCGACTGTGTCGAGGAACATGCCTTCGACCACGCGCATAATGGTTATATCGAGGCCTGTACGCGAGAGTGGGGCGAGATAGCTGATATGCGGCTCTCAGAACTGGATGCCAACTTCCCCAAGTCGCAGAATACCCATCTGCATATTATTGAGCCGTATGCTAATCTGTATCGCTGTCTGAAGGAATTTCAGGCTGCTTCGTCGTGCGACTATGTGCCTGTTCTTGGTTCCGTGCTCCCGATAGAGGTTGCTGTGCCTCAAGAGACACTCTTCCGCGTTGAGGCTGCCCTGCGCAATATCATCGGTATCTTTACGGATCGCATCCTCAATCCTGAGACCCATCATCTGGATCTCTTCTTCGAGATGGACTGGACCCGAGGCGCAGGACATCTGGAGAGCTACGGACACGATATCGAGTGTTCGTGGCTGATGCACGAGGCAGCACTCGTCTTAGGCGATCGCGACGTGCTGGCAAAGGTAGAACCCGTTGTTCGCGAGGTGGCAAAGGCATCGGAGAAGGGCTTGAATGCTGATGGTTCGATGATCCATGAGGCCAATCTAACGACCGGACATGTGGACGATGACCTTCATTGGTGGGTTCAGGCCGAGAATGTTGTCGGCTGGTTCAATCTCTGGCAGCATTTTGGCGACGAGCAGGCACTGGAGCGGGCTTTCCAAGGGTGGAACTATATCAAGACCCAGATCATCGACTGGGAGAATGGCGAGTGGTATTGGAGCAGACATCCCGATGGAACGTTGAATACCGTCGATGACAAGGCCGGTTTCTGGAAGTGTCCCTACCACAACAGTCGGATGTGTCTTGAGATCATTGAGCGAAGCGCAGAGATGTAATCAACTTTTTTTAGGGATTTATCGAATTTTTTTATAATTATTCGATGAATTTACAAATATTATTTGTACCTTTGCAGCACGAAAGCTGTGAAGCTACAAATTGTAGGCTAGTAACTGCTTGAAAACGAGAACAATATTGTTATAACATTATATTTAATTTATGAACTTTACTTTGTTAATTACCGTCTTGTTGACGGCTATTACATTGGTGGTGGCGGCTTACGTCGTAGCCAAGCTGATTGGACCGAGGTCCTACGCGAAGGTGAAAGGTGAGCCGTATGAGAGTGGTATCCCCACGCGAGGCAGCTCGTGGTTGCCGATGTCGGTGGGATTTTACCTCTTTGCCATCTTGTTCCTCATGTTTGATATAGAAACGGTTTTTCTGTATCCATGGGCAGTGGTAGTGAAGGAGTTCGGCGCGATGGCCCTGCTGTCGATAGGCTTCTTCCTGGTAGTTCTGGTATTAGGCTTGGCGTATGCCTGGCGGAAAGGAGACTTGGAATGGAAGTAAGGAAACCGCACATCAAGAGTATTCCCTATGAGGAGTGGAACGACAATGCCTCGTTGGAGAAGATTATTGACGAGCTCCATGAGGGTGGCGTCAATGTGGTGACAGGTTCGCTGGACCAGTTGATCAACTGGGGCCGTTCGAACTCTCTCTGGTCGCTGACTTTCGCTACGTCGTGCTGTGGTATTGAGTTCATGGCCTGCGGTTGTGCACGCTATGACTTCGCCCGTTTCGGTTTCGAGGTAACGCGTAACTCTCCCCGTCAGGCCGACCTGATTATGTGTGCCGGTACCATCACGCACAAGATGGCTCCCGCACTGAAGCGTCTGTATGACGAGATGGCTGAGCCGAAGTATGTGATTGCCGTAGGTGGCTGTGCCATCAGCGGTGGACCGTTCAAGTCGAGCTATCATGTAGTGAAAGGTATCGAGGAGATCGTACCTGTCGATGTGTTTATCCCTGGTTGTCCTCCACGCCCAGAGGCTATCATGTATGGCATGATGCAGCTGCAGCGTAAGGTGAAGATTGAGAAGTTCTTCGGAGGCGCCAATCACAAGCAGACCGCTGAGGAGGCTGCACTGGGTGTATCGAACGAGGAGCTGACATTCCGCTCTAAGCACAATGACCACCGTCGCGAGACAATCGTGGTGACTGATGTTCCACAGGAGTTTGTTAATGAGATGAAATCAGCCCAGGAGGCTGCTAAAGTAGAGGAGGACAAGGCATGAAATTAGAATTCTTATCATTCGATTTTGACAAGTTCGCCTCTGAGATGCAGAACTTGAAGGACAAGAAAGGCTTTGACTATCTTGTAACCATCGTCGGTGAGGACTTCGGTTCTGAAGAGGGACTCGGATGTATCTATATCCTTGAGAATACCCAGACCCACGAGCGTTGCTCAGTGAAGATGCTGGCCAAGAAGCAGGTCTGTGGCGACGGTATGTCGAGCAACGGCAGCTGTGATCTGGAGGGTCAGATGCTGGCCTACATCCCCACCGTTTCTAACATTTGGAAGGTGGCCGACCTGTTGGAGCGTGAAGTTTACGACTTCTACGGCATCGTATTCCTGGGTCATAAGGATATGCGTCGACTCTTCCTCCGCAGTGATTTCAAGGGTTATCCCTTCCGCAAGGACTGGAAGTTCAATGACGACTACACGTTGGAGGACGATGTGGAGCCCGACTACGGTCTGGAGTATTTCATCGACAAAGACGGCAACCTGCAGAGTAAGCAGAATCGTCTGTTCGGTGCCGATGACTATGTGATCAACATCGGTCCTCAGCATCCTGCAACCCACGGTGTGCTCCGTTTGCAGACCGTACTCGACGGTGAGACCGTCAAGCGCATCTATCCGCATCTGGGCTATATCCATCGTGCCATCGAGAAGATGTGGGAAGATATGACCTATCCTCAGACATTGGCTTTAACAGATCGTCTTAACTATCTGGGAGCCATGCAACATCGTCATGCGCTGGTAGGTGTTATTGAAGAGGGAATGGGCGTTGAATTGACTGACCGCATCAAGTACATCCGTACCATTATGGATGAGTTGCAGCGTCTCGATTCTCACCTGCTGTACACCTCTTGTGTGGCTCAGGACTTGGGTGCTCTGACGGGTATGCTCTATGGTATGCGTGACCGTGAGCACGTGCTGAACTGTATGGAAGAAACCACGGGTGGTCGTCTGATTCAGAACTACTACCGTATTGGTGGTCTGCAGGATGATATTGATCCGAACTTCGTCAAGAACTGTAAGGATCTGGTGAAGTATCTGCGTCCGACCATCCAGGAGTATATGGACATCTTCGGCGATAATGTGATTACTCACAACCGTCTGGAGAACTGTGGTCCGATGAGTCTTGAGGATTGTATCAACTACGCTGTTACCGGTCCTGCCGGACGTGCTTCAGGTTGGAAGAACGACGTGCGCAAGAACCACCCCTATGATATGTATGACAAGGTGGAGTGGGAGCAGTGCACATTGACTGGTTGCGACTCGATGGACCGCTACCTCGTCCACATTAACGAGATGTATCAGAGCCTGAATATCATTGAGCAGCTCATTGACAACATTCCTGAGGGTGACTTCTACGTGAAGCAGAAGCCAATCATCAAGGTGCCCGAGGGACAGTGGTACTACTCTGTTGAGGGTGTGGCCGGTGAGTTTGGTGTTTATCTTGACAGTCGTGGCGACAAGAGTCCCTACCGCATGAAGATGCGTCCGATGGGTCTCTCGCTGGTAGGTGCCTTCGACCCAATGCTTCGTGGTCAGAAGATTGCCGACCTCATCGCTACGTGTGCTGCTATTGACGTTGTAATCCCGGACATTGATAGATAATAACAGAAACGACAATGATGTTTATTTTAACGACAACAATGACAACTAAGACAACATTTTTGTCTTAAAAAGTTGTCCAAGTTGTGTAAGTTGTCGTAAATAAGAAATAGTCGTAAAAAATATAAGAATATATGTTCGATTTTAGTTTAGTAACACAATGGTTCGACCAACTGCTCAGGATTACAATCGGTTGTCCTGACTGGTTGGCAATATTGATTGAGTGCGTGCTGGTGGGTACGGGTATCCTCGTAGGATATGCCCTCATCGCCATCGTACTGATATTTATGGAGCGTAAGGTATGTGCCTACTTCCAATGCCGTCTTGGCCCGATGCGAGTAGGTTACTGGGGCTTGCTGCAGGTGTTTGCCGACGTGTTGAAGATGCTCATCAAGGAGATCTTCATCGTTGACAAGGCTGATAAGGTGCTCTATCTCGTTGCTCCACTCTTGGTGATTATCGGCTCTGTTGGTGCTTTCTCGTTCCTCCCTTGGAACAATGGTGCCACCATCCTCGACTTCAATGTAGGTGTGTTCCTGCTCACCGCTATCTCTTCAATCGGTGTTGTAGGTATCTTCCTGGCCGGTTGGGGTTCTAACAATAAGTATTCGGTAGTTTCGGCCATGCGTGGTGCTGTGCAGATGATTTCTTACGAGATGTCGCTCTGCCTCTGCCTGATTACCGCTGTCATCCTGACAGGTACCATGCAGATGAGCGGTATTGTGGAGGCTCAGACAGGCCCTTGGAAGTGGTTGATCTTCCAAGGACACCTCCCTGCCATCATCGCCTTCTTCGTCTTCCTCATCGCAGGTAACGCGGAGGCCAACCGTGGTCCGTTCGATATGGCTGAGGCTGAGAGTGAGTTGACTGCCGGTCATCATACCGAGTATTCTGGTATGGGCTTCGGCTTCTTCTATCTCGCTGAGTTTCTCAATCTCTTCATCATCGCAGGTATTGCCGCTACGGTATTCCTCGGTGGTTGGGCACCTGTGAACATCGGTATCGAGGCCTTCGATGCCGTGATGAACTACATTCCAGGTATCGTTTGGTTTATGGGTAAGACCTTCTTCCTGGTATGGATTCTGATGTGGATTAAGTGGACGTTCCCACGTCTGCGTATCGACCAGATCCTGAAGCTGGAGTGGAAGTATCTCATGCCGCTGGCACTCATTAATCTTGTGATTATGACTGTCGTGGTCGCCTTAGGTATATATATTAAATAAGGTATAGCAATGGAAGATAACAAAACATATTTCGGAGAAATCGGGCACGGCCTGAAGACTTTGGCCGTTGGTATGAAGACCTCGTGGAAGGAATACTTCAAGGACTTCTTCACCAACAAGTCTACAGAGCAGTACCCTGAGAACCGCAAGACCACACTCCATGTGGCTAAGCGTCATCGCGGTCGCTTAACGTTTAAGCGCAACGAGGACGGCAGCTACAAGTGTACGGCTTGCACATTGTGCGAGAAGGCCTGTCCGAATGGAACCATCAAGATTACAGCCCACATGGCCGAGGATCCTGAGACGGGCAAGAAAAAGAAGGTGCTCGATGACTATCAGTACGACCTGGGCGACTGCATGTTCTGCCAGCTTTGTACGAATGCCTGCAACTTCGACGCCATCGAGTTTACGAATGATTTCGAGAACGCTGTGTTCGACCGCTCAAAGTTGGTGCTCCACCTGAACGAGGAAGTCTATCAGGGTGGTTCGCTGCCCAACCTCATCGAGGGTGGCGCAGAGTTCGAGATCGGTAAGTTTAACACTAAAACGAAGTAACGCCATATGGGAAATACAATCATGTTTTGCATTCTCGCGGTGTTCATCATCGGTTCAGCGCTGATGTGCGTCACCACAACGAGGATTATGCGAGCTGCAACATTTATGTTGTTTGTGCTCTTTGGTGTAGCAGGTATCTATTTCCTGCTGGATTATACCTTCCTTGGAGCCGCTCAGATCTCAGTATATGCCGGAGGCGTTACGATGATCTATGTGTTTGCCATCCAGTTGGTAAGCAAGCGTACCCTTCAGGGTCTTGAGGAGCGTGTGAAGTCGAGTAAGATGATCGCTGGCGGTCTGGCTGCCTTTGCCGGACTAGTGGTGGTGAGTCTGATTCTGCTGAAGACAGGCTTCTACACTCAGGAGATAGCCAACGTAGAGGTTCCGATGAAGGAAATCGGTATGGCCCTCGTTGGTTCAGAGAAGTATCAGTATGTATTGCCTTTCGAGTTCATCTCAGTATTCCTGCTGGCATGTATCATCGGAGGTTTGGTAGTAGCAAGAAAGGAGGATAAGCAATGATACCCGTTGAATGTTATTTCGCACTCAGTGCCCTGTTGTTCTTTATCGGTGTCTATGGTTTTGTGACCCGTCGCAACCTGATTGCTATGCTCATCTCTGTGGAGCTGGTACTTAATGCCGTTGACATCAACTTTGCCGCCATCAACCGTCTGCTATATCCCAACGGTATGGAAGGTATGTTTATGACGCTCTTTGTGATCGGTGTCGCTGCTGCCGAAAGTGCAGTGGCCATCGCTATTATCATCAATGTCTATCGCAACTTCAAGAGCGACAGCGTTGAGGCTATCAAGAATATGAAAGGATAGTGGTAAATTGAACATTGAACATTGAAAATTGAACATTATGTTTGAATATACAATTTTTATCATGCTTCTGCCGCTGCTGTCGTTCATCGTTCTTGGACTGGCCGGCATGAAGATGCAGCACAAGGTAGCCGGACTGATTGGCACCTGTTCACTGGGAATCGTCACGATACTCTCTTACCTCACCGCCTTCCAGTATTTTGGAATGGACCGTGTGGATGGCGTGTATCAGACGTTTGTTCCGTATAACTTCACCTGGTTGCCTTTGGGCAATCTGCATTTCGACCTCGGTATTCTGTTGGATCCTATCAGCGTGATGATGCTGATCGTGATTTCGACCGTATCACTGATGGTTCATATCTACTCATTCGGCTATATGCACGGCGAGAAGGGCTTCCAGCGTTACTACGCTTTCCTGAGTCTCTTCACGATGTCAATGCTGGGTCTGGTACTGGCCACCAACATCTTCCAGATGTATATGTTCTGGGAGTTGGTAGGTGTCAGCTCATACCTGCTCATCGGCTTCTACTATCCATTGAAGCCAGCCATCGCTGCCTCAAAGAAGGCATTCATTGTGACTCGCTTTGCTGATATGTTCTTCCTCGTGGGTATCCTTACCTTCGGCTACTTCGTAGACTCGTTCAGCTTCTCATTTGCTGGCGATATTGTGATGGGTCAGGGAACTACACCTTTCATCGAGGGTAACATTGCTAAGGCCGTTGCCGCTGGTGGTTTCATTATTCCTACCGCACTCACGCTGATGTTTATCGGTGGTGCTGGTAAGTCCGCCATGTTCCCCTTGCACATCTGGCTGCCCGACGCTATGGAGGGCCCTACACCTGTATCTGCACTTATCCACGCTGCTACGATGGTGGTGGCTGGTGTGTTTCAGATCGCCCGTATGTTCCCCCTCTGGATTCAGTATGCCCCTGAAGCGATGTCGATTGTGGTCTGGGTGGGTGTGTTCACCGCTTTCTATGCTGCTGCTGTAGCATGTGCTCAAAGCGATATCAAGCGTGTGCTGGCATTCTCGACGATCTCGCAGATTGCCTTTATGATGGTGGCGCTGGGTGTATCGCTGCCCGGTCATCATGGTGCTGTGCTCGATAACCACGCACAGCTGGGTTATATGGCTGGTATGTTCCACCTGTTTACCCACGCTATGTTCAAGGCTTGCTTGTTCCTGGGTGCAGGATGTATCATCCACGCTGTTCACTCGAACGAGATGGCCCTGATGGGTGGTCTGCGTAAGTATATGCCAATCACGCATATCACGTTCCTCATCAGCTGTCTGGCTATCGCCGGTATCCCATTCTTCTCGGGCTTCAGCTCAAAGGATGAGATCATCACCGCTTGCATGGAGTATAGTCCAGTAGTAGGTTGGATTATGACGGGTATAGCCGCTATGACAGCCTTCTACATGTTCCGTCTGTACTACGGCATCTTCTGGGGAACTGAGAATAAAGAGGCTCACGAGCATCACACGCCACACGAGGCCCCTTTGTCAATGACGATTCCTCTGATCGTGCTCTGTGTCATCACCGTCGGTGTTGGTGTCTACACCACACTTGGCGGATTCATGGAGTGGGGCGGTTCGTTCGGTAGCTACGTTTCTGCTGCTGGTACCGATTATACCATCCACTTCAACACGCAGATAGCCCTTACCTCTACAGTTATTGCGATTCTGAGCATCTGTCTCGCCACCTATATCTATAAAGGTGAGAGTCAGCCTATTGCTGATCGTCTGTATGCTACGTTCCCCAAGCTGCACCGTGCAGCCTACAAGCGTTTCTATCAGGACGAGATCTGGCAGTATGTTACTCATCGTATCATCTTCCGTTGCATCTCAACACCGATTGCCTGGTTCGACCGTCATATTGTTGATGGCACGTTCAACTTCATGGCCTGGGGTGCTAACGAGGCTGGTGAGAGTATCCGTAGCTGGCAGAGTGGCGATGTTCGCCAGTATGCCGTATGGTTCCTCACGGGCACAGTTGCTTTAACGTTAATCCTATTATGCATCTAAAGATATGAGTATATTAACTGTTTTCGTAATAATTCCCGCCCTGATGCTTTTGGGATTGTGGTTGGCCAAGAATCTCAATCAGGTGCGTGGTGTGATGGTAACGGGAGCTTCGTGTCTACTGGCTCTCTCTATTTGGTTGACCATCTATTTTGTCCAGGAGCGTGCCGCAGGTAACACTGCCGAGATGCTGCTCACCTATAGCACTCCATGGTTCAAGCCCCTGAATATTGCCTATAGTGTCGGTGTCGATGGTATCTCTGTAGTTATGCTGTTGCTCTCGAGCATCATCGTGTTCACAGGTACCTTTGCCTCGTGGCAGTTGAAGCCCCTTACCAAGGAGTACTTCCTTTGGTTCACCTTGCTTTCTACAGGTGTGTTTGGCTTCTTTATCTCTACCGACCTTTTCACGATGTTCATGTTCTATGAGGTGGCACTGATTCCGATGTACCTGTTGATTGGTGTATGGGGCTCAGGTCGAAAGGAGTACTCGGCTATGAAGCTGACGCTGATGCTGATGGGAGGATCTGCCCTGCTGATTCTGGGTCTGTTGGGTATCTACTACTTCAACGGTCTCTACAGCGGTTCATACACCTTCGAGCTCACCACGATTGCTGCTAATCACTGCATTCCTGGTCATATCCAGAACATCTTCTTCCCCTTCATCTTCATCGGATTCGGTGTGCTGGGCGCTCTGTTCCCGTTCCACACTTGGTCTCCCGATGGTCACGCTTCGGCGCCTACAGCAGTATCCATGCTGCACGCTGGTGTGCTGATGAAACTGGGAGGTTACGGCTGCTTCCGTGTAGCGATGTATCTGTTGCCTGAGGCTGCTCAGGATCTCTCGTGGATCTTCCTGATCCTGACGACGATCTCTGTGGTATATGGCGCTTTCTCTGCTTGCGTGCAGACCGACCTGAAGTATATCAATGCTTACTCGTCTGTGTCTCACTGCGGACTGGTGCTCTTCGCCTTGCTGATGATGAGTCAGACGGCTGTGACTGGTGCTGTGCTGCAGATGCTCTCGCACGGACTGATGACGGCTCTGTTCTTCGCCCTTATCGGTATGATCTACGGACGTACTCACACCCGTGATATCCGCGAGCTGGCTGGACTGATGAAGATCATGCCATTCCTTGCCGTGGGTTATGTGATTGCCGGTCTCGCCAACCTCGGTCTTCCCGGCTTCTCTGGCTTCATTGCTGAGATGACCATTTTCGTGGGTGCCTTCGGTGCTGAGCCATTGAGTGGTGATCCGAACACCTCGTTCCGCATGGTGGCTACCATCATCGCCTGTACGTCGATTGTCGTCACGGCAGTCTATATCCTGCGCGTGGTTGGTAAGATCCTATATGGCGAGGTGGAGAACAAGCACTTCCTCGAGCTCACCGATGCGACATGGGATGAACGCGTCGCTGTGATCTGTCTGATTTTCTGTGTAGCTGGTCTGGGGTGTATGCCGTTCTTCTTCAGCGACATGATCTCGCCTGCCGCAGGTACGATCTTGGAGTCAATTGGTGTCATGTAAAGAAAGGAGGACAAAGATATGAATTACGGACAATTTATATATATGTTTCCAGAGTGTGCTCTGGTCATAGCATTGATTATTGTATTTGCGTTCGATTTCGCGATGACGAAGAGCGGCGAACTCCGTGGTGAGAAGGCCTATGTGGCACTGGGTCGCCTCACTATGTTCATGCTGATGAGTGTTGGCTTCGCCATTTTCAGTGCGATGCGACAGGAAGATACGATTACGGCCTTTGGCGGTATGTATGTAGCAACTCAGGCTGTGAACGTGATGAAGATGGTGCTCACCTTCGGTACGTTCATTGTGGTGATCATGGCCGATTCGTGGGTAGAGACCCGTCAGCGCATTGCCGGTGAGTTCTATATGCTGATTCTCAGTACCCTGCTGGGTATGTTTGTGATGATGTCATCAGGCAACTTCCTGATGTTCTTCCTCGGTCTCGAGATGGCTTCGGTGCCTCTGGCCTGTATGGTGGCTTTCGACAAAGATCGCAAGAACTCTGCTGAAGGTGCAGCAAAGTATATCCTCGTGGCTACATTCTCAAGTGGTGTGATGCTCTTTGGCATCTCATTCATCTATGCCTCTACGGGTACGCTCTACTTCTATGATATCGCCTCCCATCTTGAAACGGTCGGCGCTCAGTCGTCACCTCTGGCCATCATGGGACTCGTGTTCTTCTTCAGCGGACTTGGCTTCAAGATCTCACTCGTTCCCTTCCACTTCTGGACGGCCGATACCTATCAGGGTGCGCCGACGCCTGTGACGGGTTATCTGAGTGTGATTTCCAAGGGCGCCGCTGCCATCACGCTGTGCACCATCCTGATGAAGGCCTTTGCACCGATGGTCGAGTACTGGAACTATCTGCTCTATATCGTCATCGTGCTTTCTATCACGGTGGCCAACCTGTTTGCTATCCGTCAGAATGAGCTCAAGCGCTTCATGGCGTTCTCGAGTATCTCACAGGCCGGCTATATCATGTTGGCTGTGGTGGGCAACGACCAAATGGGTATAGCTGCATTGACTTACTATGTACTGGTCTACATCGTAGCTAACATGGCTGTCTTTACCGTCATCAATGTGGTGGAGCGGAAGAATGGCGGACGTACTGATATGGCGGCATACAACGGTTTCTATCAGACCAACCCCAAGCTCAGCTTCCTGATGACGCTGGCATTGTTCTCGTTGGCTGGTATTCCACCGTTCGCAGGTATGTTCTCGAAGTTCTTCGTCTTTATGGCCGGCGTTCAGAACGGTCAGCCGATGGCTTACTTCGTAGTGTTTATTGCCCTCGTGAATACGGTGGTGTCACTCTACTACTACTTGCTCATCGTGAAGGCGATGTATATCACGAAGACCGACGAGCCGCTGCCCGCATTCAAGAGCGACGAGGCTACCAAGATCGCGTTAGGCATCTGCACCGTTGGCATCGCCCTCTTCGGTGTCGTTAGCTGTATCTACGAGTGGATTGCTGCCGCAGGTTTTTAATCGCAATAATATGATACTAAACCTTTAGTATCAGATAACAGAGTAAAGCACCTTTAGTAATATACTAGAGGTGCTTTTGTGTAAGGAACTGCGGGGTGTAGCCTTTTTTGGACTTAGATACCTGCTCTGGGGTGCCGACGGAGAGTATCTCACCGCCTCGGCGACCACCTTCAGGACCGATGTCGATGATCCAGTCGGCTTGGCGTATGACATCGAGGTTGTGTTCGATAATGATGACGGTGTTGCCTTTGTCGACCAACTGTTGTAGCACGTCCATCAGAATACGGATGTCCTCGAAATGCAGACCCGTAGTAGGTTCGTCAAGAATGTATAGCGTCTTTCCCGTGTCGCGCTTTGACAGTTCGGTGGCGAGTTTTACACGCTGACTTTCGCCACCTGAGAGTGTAGTGGACGACTGGCCTAGTTTGATGTAACCCAGACCTACATCCTGAATGGTCTTAATCTTGCGGAGAATGTCGGGCACGTTTTCGAAGAACTCCACAGCCTGATTGATGGTCATGTCAAGCACGTCGGCAATGGATTTACCCTTATAGCGCACTTCGAGTGTTTCGCGGTTATACCTCTTGCCGTGACAGACCTCACAAGGCACCTGGATGTCAGGCAGGAAGTTCATCTCGATGGTCTTGTAGCCGTTGCCACCACATTCCTCGCAGCGACCACCCTTCACATTGAACGAGAAACGACCGGGTTTGTAGCCGCGAATCTTGGCCTCAGGGAGATTGACGAAGAGTGAGCGAATGTCCGAGAAGACACCAGTGTATGTGGCGGGATTGGAACGCGGCGTACGGCCGATGGGCGACTGGTCGACGTTGACCACCTTATCGATGTACTCCAAACCTTCGATACTTTCGTAAGGCATGGGGCGCTTTAGACTATGGTAGAAATGTTGGGAGAGAATAGGCTGGAGTGTTTCGTTGATGAGCGTGGATTTGCCTGAGCCACTGACACCAGTAACCAAGATCAGACAGCCGAGGGGGAAAGAGACATCAACGTGCTTGAGGTTATTGCCCGTGCAACCTTTCAAGACAAGACTCTTGCCAGAGCCAGTTCTTCGAGGAAGTGCAAACTCTACATTCTCAACTCTCAACTCTCCGCTCAAATACTTGGCTGTGAGCGTGTCGGTCTTGAGGAGGTCGGCGGGGGTACCTTGGAAGACCACCTCACCACCTTTTCGGCCGGCACGGGGACCGATGTCGATAATCCAGTCGGCACTGCGCATCATGTCTTCATCATGTTCGACGACAATGACCGTGTTGCCAAGGTCACGCAGATCCTTCAACGAATGGATGAGCCTTTGATTGTCACGCTGGTGCAGGCCTATGCTGGGCTCATCGAGGATATAAAGTACGTTGACGAGCTGTGAGCCGATTTGTGTTGCGAGACGGATGCGTTGACTTTCACCGCCTGACAGACTCGCTGACTGACGGTTCAAAGCGAGGTAGTCAAGACCCACTTCGAGCAGGAAGTCGAGGCGAGTACGGATTTCCTTAAGAATTTCGTGGGCAATCTGCTGTTGCTGATGATCGAGGTGCTCCTCGACCTGATCCAGCCATTCACGTAGTTCTGAGAGATCCATTGTAGCAAGCTCAGAGATGTTCTTGTTCCAAATCTTATAGGATAGGGCCTCTTGATTAAGGCGCTGACCATGACATTCGGGACACTCACATTCGGCGAGGAATTGATCGGCCCATTTCTGTCCAGAGGTACTATCATCGTTGTCCATCACGCTGCGCAGATATTTGATGATGCCATCGAAGGCCACGAAGTAGTCGCTGGAGGTGTGGACTAAATCTTTATCAATTCGGACACTCTCGAGTGAGCCATAAAGAATCTCTGTCATGGCTTCGTCAGAGATGTCTTTGATGGGAGTCTTTAGATCATAGTCATGCTTCTTCAACAAGGCATCAATCTGCCAGAAAATCATCTGATTCTTGTATTTTCCGAGAGGCACAATGCCGCCTTCATAAATGGTTAACGAGCGGTCAGGGATAACTTTATTTAGGTCTATCTCATTGATATACCCCAGTCCCTTGCAATGCGGACAGGCTCCTTGAGGTGAGTTGAATGAAAAATTGTTAGGTGCTGGGTCTGAGTAGCTTATGCCCGTAGTTGGACACATGAGACGGCGTGAGAAATGTTTGACAGAACCTGTGTCTTTGTCGAGAATCATAATCAGACCTTCACCTTGTTTCATTGCGATTGCCACCGACTTCTTGAGACGTTCGCTATCTTTGGCTCTTACCTCGAGTTTGTCGATGACCACCTCGATGTTGTGGTTCTTATAACGGTCGACTTTCATGCCTCTGGTCACCTCGACAACGACACCGTCGACACGCATGTTCAGATAGCCCTTACGTCGCATGGCTTCGAAGAGTTCACGGTAGTGACCCTTACGGCTGCGCACCACGGGAGCCAAGATAAAGATTTTCTTGCCTTCATAGTCCTGAAGGATCATCTCCAAAACCTTCTCTTCGGTATATTTCACCATCTCCTCACCTGTGGCGTAACTATAGGCTCGACCAGCACGGGCAAAGAGCAGGCGTAGGTAGTCGTAGATCTCTGTTGTCGTACCTACTGTGGAACGGGGGTTCTTGTTGGTGGTCTTTTGCTCGATGCTGATGACGGGCGAGAGTCCTGTAATCTTGTCGACATCAGGACGCTCCAGACCGCCTAGGAAGTTGCGGGCATAGGCAGAAAAAGTCTCGATATAACGACGTTGTCCTTCGGCAAAGATGGTGTCGAAAGCCAATGATGACTTACCGCTGCCGCTGAGTCCGGTGATGACTGTCAGTGAGTTGCGCGGTATCTCAACATCTATGTTCTTCAGGTTGTGGACACGAGCCCCGTAAACATTGATTTTGTCGTCTTCGCGTTTCATGGTCTATCTGTTCGTCGTAGTACTTTCTGTATAGCCGCGAAGGAGGTTCACATCTTTGCGGATGTTGTATTTTCGACCGTCTGCGCCGCGGGCTTTGCAGAGTAGGAAGTAGGTGCCTTCCCTCACGTTCTTCCCTTTGTAGGTGCCGTCCCATCCTTCAGCAGAAGGATCAGTCCACTCATAGAGCTTTTGTCCCCATCTGTTAAAGATGTACGCATGAAACTCGACGATACTTTGGTATTCCTTGACTTTAAATGTCGGGTTATCTTTGTCACCATTGGGTGAGAAAGCATTGGGGAACACCAGTTTACTCTCGCTGATGGTAATGCTGATAGAGGTGGAATCGGGCTCGTTGGCTTCATCGTTGAGTTTTACTTTCAGGGTGACACGGAAGGTGCCGGATTCTGTGAACGTATATTGAGTGATTTCCTCGTAGCGGACCATCATCTCACTTTCCTCACCTTCACGTTGGAAATGCCATTCGAAAACAGGAGTAAATGATTCCATGTTTCTGGGATTGGCACGGAAGGTGACGTCGAGTGGGGCCTGACCGGCGAAGTTTTCCCAACCTTCTGTTTCTTTTCCCTCATCGCTGATGTAGGTCACTGAAGGTGAGATGCCTGGTTCTGCATCTTGAGCAGATGCCAAAAGAGGCAAAAAAACTGTCAAAGACAGTAGAATTATCTTTCTTATTCTCATTTTCGATTGTATTATCGTGCAAAGATACTAAATAATTCATAATTCATAATTCATAATTCATAATTATTTTGTACTTTTGCATCGTAAATTGCAAAAATTGAGTTTTATGACAAGGTTTTTAAGATATTTTTTGTTGTTTGCGGCTTTTTCCTTCACTCTCGGCATGATGGCTCAGAGTGAGGTGAACCTTCGTGGGCTTCATAAGGTGAAGAAAAAAGAGACTATCTTTGGTATTGCAAAGATGTATGATCTTACGCTTGACGACCTGATGAAGGCGAATCCAGAAATGAATCAGCCTGGCTATGAGTTAAAGAAAGGGGATGTACTCAAGATTCCTTTTTCGTCGAAGATAATTGCGCCGGTGGTCAAGGAATCCTCACCTATTTCTGAACGACCAAAAACTCAGACTGTTGATGTCGACGATGTCCGGCAGCGGGAAATTCGGGTGGGTGTGATGCTTCCCCTACATAATATCAATGGTGACGGCAAACGTATGGTGGAATACTATCGTGGTATTCTGATGGCCTGTGACAGCCTGAAGAAACAGGGCGTCTCTGTTGACGTCCATGCGTGGAATGCTGCGGAGGATGCGGATCTTACTCCGATACTCCAGGATAAGGCGGCTTCGAAATGTGACATCATTTTTGGTCCCTTGTATTCTAAACAGATGCAGCAATTGTCGGACTTCGTATTACAACATAATATCCGACTGGTGATTCCTTTCTCTATCAGTGCGCCCCAACTTCTGACCAATCGCAATATCTTTCAGATCTGGCAGTCTCCGACAAACATCAATGATGCAACCATTGTACATTATCTAGACCGTTTTAAGGACTATCACCCCGTTTTTATCGATTGTAATGATTCGACAAGTAAAAAGGGGATCTTTACTTTCGGGCTGCGTCGACAACTTGAAGGTAGAGGCATTGAATATAGTGTGACCAATCTGAAGTCAGGTGAAGAAAACTTTTCGAAGGCTTTTAGTCGGACGAAAAAGAATATGGTCATCCTGAATTCAGGCCGCTCACCAGAATTGGGCGTTGCCTTTGCGAAGATTAACGGTCTGAAGTTCAATAATCCCACTCTTGAGATAACAATGTTCGGTTATACGGAATGGCTGATGTACACCCGTACCCATTTGGAGAACTTCTATAAATACGACACTTATATTCCCTCGACGTTCTATTATAATGCATTGTCATCTCAGACAGAACGGCTGGAGCAGAAGTATCGTTGGAACTTCCATAGCGACATGCAGCAAGCATTACCGCGCTTTGCACTGACGGGTTTTGACCATGCTTTTTTCTTCCTGAAGGGATTGCATAAGTACGGGAAGACGTTCAATGGCGCTGCCGGTATGTTCGGCTATGCACCTGTTCAGACGCCTTTAGTGTTTGAGCGCATGGGAAATGGAGGACTCCAGAATCACAGTCTGCTTTTTGTGCATTATACGCCAGAGCATAGAATAGAAACCGTCAAGTTCTAAGTGATGCGCAGATATATAATCTTTTTTTTGTTGATGGTGGCTGTCAGAGCCTCTGCGCAGGTTGGAGAATACCGCACGGATCTGGCAGTTGGATTCAATGGTGGCTATTCACTGAGTTCGGTCGCTTTTGTGCCGAAAGTACCACAGGATCAGTTGGGTGGCTTGACAGGTGGTTTCACTGCGAGATATACTTGCGAGAAATACTTTAAGAGCATCTGTGCCTTGGTGGCAGAGGTGAACTACTCACAGATCGGTTGGAAAGAGAGGATCTGGGACATGAACGATGAGCCCGTAGTGAGGCATGATGACCCTTCCCAAACCCTGCGTTACTCACGTAAGATGACCTATATCCAGATTCCTGTATTAGCACGACTGGGATGGGGTCGTGAACGTAGCGGCATGCAGTTCTTCTTTCAGGTAGGTCCACAGTTAGGCCTCTTTATGAGTGACAAGATTGATAGTAATTTTGATATTCATGATCCAGCTTTCGACCCAGCGCCCAAGGATGGCTTTTATAGTTCTTATTACAAATATGGCAACAGTCGTGCCTCACATATTGTGGCTCAGGACACGATGGCTGTAGAAAACAAGATCGACTATGGTATCGCTGTCGGTTTGGGCTTGGAATACAGTAATCGTCATCTGGGCCATTTCCTCGTTGAAGGGCGGTACTATTATGGTCTGGGAAATATCTATGGCAGTACGAAACGTGACTATTTCGCTCGTTCCAATTTCGGAAATATAGTCGTCAAGTTCACGTACTTGTTCGACATCATCAGAACAAAAAACTCTAAAATTAAATAATTATGTTTGAGAATCAACCTAAAGGTTTGTATGCGTTGGCATTGGCCAACACTGGTGAGCGTTTCGGCTACTACACGATGCTCGCTGTTTTCGCATTGTTCCTCCGTGCCAATTACGGACTCGATGCAGGTTGGGCAGGAGAGATCTACAGTGATTTCCTCATGCTCGTGT
>JAEENF010000019.1 GCA_016283605.1 Prevotella sp. | reverse complement strand
CGCCCCGCTCAGTGGCATCTGCCCCTAAGAACCCTGAGCAGGAAGTGACTCTCTCCCTGCACCCTCCAATCAGGGTTATACCCCGATACCCCACTGAAGGAATTGCAGAAACTACAAATTTATAAATTACATAAAATCATAATTATATAAATTCATATTTTCACAAATCCACTTTATTATATATATGAGTACAACAGCTAAAGCATCCGACCACGTAAAGCCGTGTAACGTTGAGCAGAGCGAACGCCACAACAGACGGGATGCAGAATATATCGCCTCGCTCAATCCCCGTATATTGTATGTCCGTACTGATTTAAGTCCGAACAACGAATCGTATGTCGCCCCCGACATGCATGGTGTCAGCCTCCAGCAGCATTATGACGCAATAAAGGCTATGGTGAAGCAGAAGACAGGCCGAGCCATGCAAGAGAAAAAGGTAATGGTGACTGGCAAGAACGGCAAACAGAAAGAACGCAACGGCAGCAGCCCCATCCGTGAGAGTGTTGTCAACATCAAGCCAAACACGACAATGAATGATCTCTTGAAGTACACAAAGAAAGTACAAGAGAGGTGGGGCGTAAGAGCTATCCAAATCCACATCCACAGAGATGAGGGCCACTATGAGAACCCAAATGATCCAACAACGTGGAAGCCAAACTTTCACGCCCATATTATTTGGGACTGGATGAACCACGAAACGGGTAAGTCCTTCAAACTCGGCAAGAAGGACATGGAAGAACTTCAGGATATGGCAGCTGAGTCATTAGAGATGGAACGAGGCAAGAGTAAGGCTGAGACTGGCCGCGAGCATCTGGAGCATAATGACTATATCCTATCCCAACAGAAGAAGCAGAGTGCCGAACTGGACATTGAGATTGCCGAAAAACGCGACAGACTCAATACTGAGAACGGCAATGCAATCAAGTCCGGAATGGCCAACCTCTTTGGAAAGGGCAAGTATGCTGATATGGAGAAAGAGAACAAACGACTAAAAGAAGAACTGCCAAAGCAAAAAGTGGCCCTACAACGGAAATATCAACAAGTCCTAGATGCTGAACGAGACCGGCAGAGCCAACAACTCGCGGAGAAGGACAAGAAAATCGAAAAACTTCAGGCCGAGTATAAGGGAGAGGTATTCCGACATCAGCAGGATAATCAAGAGAAAGACAGAATAATCAGACAAAAAGATAGCATCATCAATGATTATCGTGAGCGACTTGGACATTATCTGTCAAGCCTTTCTGAACTCCTTCGAGGTGCAGTGAAGGCCGTTATCGATTATGTTCAGGCTGGCTATCGCAGTTTCAGTTATCGTCAGGATTGCGATGTTAGGCGCTATATGAACGGCCAGACAGATAAGGATGAAGCTGCAAATACGGTGCTTAATGCCTCACGCCCCTTTTTGAAAGCCGATGAGTGTGAGCGAGTTAAAGGACAACTATCCTATATCATTAATGACATGAAGGAAGAACAACAGCAAGGTCGTAGCCGTGGATTCCACATATAATCAAACAAATGGATGCCCAACGTGTGCGATAATAGAAATAGTAAAGCACAACGCCAAATGGGTAGAAGTGATGACTATATATTAAAGAACACTTTGAAAAGGAACTCTCGGGGGCGCAGTTGGTTCTGCACGATGACATCTGTGTAACTGGTGGTATAGTGACGGCGATATTCGCGGGTTCCAAAGAGGTTGTGGCATTGCAGACCTATCTCGTAAGTCTTTGTGCGATACGACACAGAGAGGTCGCTGAAGTAATTGGTTGATACAGACTCGTCGTTGCTGTGGTAAAGCTCGTTGGCCCACTCAATCTGCCACTTGCCTAGTAGGAGGAACAGCTTCAGCTGATGTTCCATCGACTGGAGCGCATCGGTACGCGAACGATGGCTATAGCGATAGGCTGACTCTTCCTCGATTGACAACCAGCGGGTAGGCTTCATCGAGAATCGCAAAGTGGCATTTCCGCTACGCATATTCTGTCGGCTTATAGCATCGCCTATCAGCAGGTCGTAGCTGTTCCATGAATAGCGACCGCTTAATGAAATAGATAGTTTCATCCAGAAGAACGACTGCCCCAGGTTGGCATAAAGGCTATAGTTATCGCTATTCTGCCGATAGTCGGTAGCCTCACGGGTATAGACGTTACCCACCAACCGACTGCGATAGATAACGGCATCGCCTGAGTGACTGTAGCTGCCGTTTAAGGAACCGAAGAATCCAGTGGCAACGTTGCGATAGTTAAGACCCAGACTGGCGTTATGGCCTGTGGTATGTTCTAACTGGCCTGAACCTTGTCGCTGGGTGATATAATCGGTATAGATAGGCAGTCGCGACATATCGGCAATATCGTTAGGCGACCATCGGTAGCCATAATTACCGCTGACATTAAATTTCGAGGTAAAGTCGTATTTTATATAAAGGTGAGGCGTGAACAGCAGTTTTGAGGCCGACAGCTCCTGATATTTACGGTTTAGCCAGCTGAACGGCATTAACAACGAAATGCTCCAACTGCCAGCACGATAGCTGAGCGAGGGATTGAAGTAAGGGCGATACTCAGAGTATTTGTCTTTAAGTCCTGCCTCCAGAGTCTGCGTCTTTGTCTGAAATCCAGCCTTATAAGTAAACTTTACATCCTTGATGGTATGCTGGTAGTAGCCATATACATCCCAGTAAAGCAGGCTTTGGTTAAGCGCCAGACAGCTATCGTTGCTAAGCAGTAGCGAGCTAGGCAGATAACTGTAGCTGAACAGCGAGGTTATAGAATAGCTGCGCCCGCCACTCAGTTTGTTGATAAGTTCGAGATTATCAACGATGTAGCGTTTGCGTGGCTCTACACGTTGCGGGGTAGGCGTGCCGTTAAGCATGGAGAGACCTTCACTTTTATTAAAATCGATATACCCTTTCAGTGTATTCGACAAGTAATGATTCTCGCGATTAGCTTTATAGAGTAGTTCGGCTTGCC
>JAEENF010000018.1 GCA_016283605.1 Prevotella sp. | reverse complement strand
CAATTCAAGTTTTGACTTGTACTCGCTTAACTTTAGCTGTTGTGCATGTCGGTCCAAACTGTCATTCTTCAGTTTAATGGAGGCGTTAGTCAGTTCTATGTCGCGGTTCTTCAGTGTAAGGTTGAGTGCCTCTTCCTCCAGTCGGCGCTGCTCAAGTTCGTCTTGGGCATGAGCCAGTTTCAGCGATTGGTTGTGCAGCAGTAACTCTTTTGCCTGGTTCTCGGCACGGATGACATCGAGCTGAAGTGAGTGTTCCGATATCTGTCTGCGTATCTCTGCAGAGTTGAGCGAATCGCTGACTCGCTTGTATTCCCTAAAATAATTCAAGGCTTCTTGCGTTTCCCCCAGATTTTCGTAGGCGTACGACATCATTTTGTATCTTTCCTGTGGCGACTTGATATCCTTTGCTAACTCCAACATCTTGTCGTAGTCATTATTCACTTGGGCATGGTATACCTCAATGAGACTGCTGAATGTCGAGTTGTATTTATATTTCTCCTTTGCCTTTTTCCATTCCTCGTAATTCCTGTTCAATTCTTCCTTGTGATCCATTCCTTCAGGCATCATGGAGGCCATGCATCGGTAACTCCAGGCATCCACGATGTTAGATCCTATCAGGTTAGGCTCAGCCAGAGCCTTATCGGTCATCTCAAGAACCTTGTCTTTCTGTTTCCTGTGATAATATACTTTAGCCGCTCCAATATAGGCTGGCGCAGCATTGATGTTGGGCAGATACTTCTGCTTGTACTGGATGGCATTCAGATAGAGTTTCAGGGCTTCTTCTTCCATCCTGAGCGAGCTGGATTGGTTGGCATTGGTCAGGGATGAATAGTAGATTCCGAGTTTGCTGTCGTGCTGCTTGGAATACTCATTCATCGCCTTGGCTATTTCCATGCCCTTTTGACGATTGATCTTTGAGAAGTTGAAAGAGGCCTGATTGGCCCATGCGCGATAGAATAGTCCCTCGTTGCCTACCTTTAATGAGGCCTCTTTCAGCCGTTCGGTAACGTCCATGAACTCATCTACGTTACGCGTGGGGTAAAGCCGATACATCTCTTTTTCCAACTGCTCGATAGTGGCAGCTGCATCATTCTTCTGTGCAAACACTTGTATAGGCAAGTAGAACAGAAAGAACAGTAAGATTATTATAGGCTTAAACTTCATAATGTGTTGTTTTATGGACGTGTTTGTCCTTCGCCCTCGATAAGCCACTTGTAGGTGGTGATCTCTTCGAGCGCCATAGGGCCGCGGGGGCCTAGCTTCTGGGTAGAGATACCAATCTCGGCACCAAGGCCGAATTGGGCACCATCGGTAAACGACGTAGGTGCATTCCAATATACGCAGGCAGCATCAACATGAGCCTGGAACTTACGGGCAGTCTGCTCGTTCATGGTGATGATAGCCTCGCTATGGCCAGAACCGTTCTGGTCGATATGATCGAGGGCTTCATCAAGCGATGCTACAGTCTTGATGGCAAGCTTATAGTCCATAAACTCAGTACCGAAGCTGTCGGCAGTAGCATGCTGTAATAGTGAAGAGTGAAGAGTGAAGAGTGAAGAATTTGCTACCGCTGCAAAAGCCATGTCGTCGGCATAGATAGTGACAGGGGGATTATGCATGAGCATAGGTTCGACCAATGCAGGCAGGTCGGACAGACGGCTCTCGTGAATCAGCAGGCAATCGAGTGCGTTGCATACGGAAACGCGGCGAGTCTTGGCATTATTAATAATCGCTTTACCCATCTCGATATCGCCTTCGGCATCGAAATATGTGTTGACTACACCTGCACCTGTCTCGATTACTGGTATGCGGGCTGTATCGCGAACAAAGTCGATAAGTTTGCGACCGCCACGGGGTATGCAGAGATCTACATAACCCACAGCGTTAAGCATTTCGCCGGTAGCCTCGTGAGTGGCGGGTAGCAGGGCAACAACATCCTTGGAAACACCATACTTCTCAAGTATCTCGTGTATCAGTGCCACCTCTTCACGATTGCTGCAATCGGCATCCTTACCGCCCTTAAGCACGCAGGCGTTGCCGCTCTTAAAGCAGAGCGAGAATACATCGAAAGTGACATTGGGACGAGCCTCGTAAATCATTCCGATAACGCCAAATGGTACACTGACACGGCACAGACGCAGACCATTGGGTAGCGTCTTCTGCTTTGTGATATGGCCTAGTGGCGAGGGTAGGGTAGCTACATTACGCATGTCGGAGGCAATACCTTCAAGACGACTCTCTGTAAGTTGCAGACGATCGTAAAGTGGATTGTCCTTTGACATCTTGGCTAAATCCTGACTATTGGCATCAAGGATGCGTGACTGGTTAGCCACGATTGCATCGGCAACGGCATTTAGTATCTCGTTGCGTTGCTCATCGCTAAGCAAAGCCAAACTCTTGCTGGCGCGCTTAACTTGTTCGAATGTATCTTTAAGTTGCATATCTCTGCTATGTTAAGAATTCGGTGTGAGGTATTGATTCTGGGCGCTCAATGAGGTCGACCAGAATATTATCGCGTGTACCGTTGGCAATGATTACGTGTATGCCTGCGCACTGCACGTTGCTGGCAGTATGATATTTAGAGTGCATACCGCCACGACCGAAAGCACTCTTTTCTGTTTGGATGTATTTAGAGAGGTCGGTGCATGGAGCAACGGTTTGAATAAGTTCAGAGGTTGGGTCTTCAGGGTGACCTGTATAGATACCATCAATATTTGAAAGCAGAATAAGCGAGTCGGCTTTCATCATCTGTGCAATGAGGCCTGAGAGCTCGTCGTTATCGGTAAACATCAGCTCGGTGACGCTTACGGTGTCGTTCTCGTTGACGATAGGCAGAACATCGTTCTCGAGCATCACCGTCATACATGCCTGCTGGTTGCGATACTGCTCGCCAGGCTGGAAGTTCTCTTTCATAGTGAGCACCTGTCCTACATGGATGCCAAACTCGCGGAAAAGGTCGTAGTAAAGACCAACGAGTTTAACCTGACCAACGGCAGAGAACAACTGGCGCTGTTCTACCGAGTCAAGCGAGTGGTCGACCGTGAGTTCGCGGCGGCCGCAGGCTACTGCACCTGAAGTTACTAGAATTATCTCTATGTTCTGTTTTCGCAACCAAGCTATCTGGTCTACCAGTGCCGACATGCGGGTGACATCCAGTTTGCCGTCAGCCCGCGTCAGAACGTTTGATCCTACTTTGACAACTATTCTTTTTTTCATTTTCTTAATATAATGGTACACCTTTGATGTGTTCAATTTCGGGCTCACAGCCAATCATACCAACAATGGAAATGATATCGAGCCTGACGTCGCTGTTGATGTGGCGATACTTGATGTAGTGGTTGATGGCCATACGCAGACTCTGCAGTTTGTGGTAGTCTACGGCTTCTTCCGGATCACCATAGAGGCGGTTGCGGCGGGTTTTGACTTCGACGAATACCACTTCGTCTCTGTCGGTGGCGATGATGTCGATATCGCGCCGACCTGATTTCCAGTCACGCTCAATGATGTTATAACCATTGTGCTGCAAGAATTCAGCAGCGATGTCCTCGCCCCACTTTCCCAGTTCGTTATGCGCCGCCATAACCAATTATCAATTGTCAATTATCAACTGTCAATTATTTCTCGGCGTCCTTCTTGCGGATTTCTACGCGACGGATCTTGCCGCTAATGGTCTTTGGCAGTTCGTCGACGAACTCCACAATACGTGGGTATTTATATGGAGCGGTCTCCTTCTTAACATGCTGTTGTAGTTCCTTTACGAGGTCGTCTCCGGCTTTGTCCTTCCACTCCTTGCCGAGTACTACAGTTGCCTTAAC
>JAEENF010000219.1 GCA_016283605.1 Prevotella sp. | reverse complement strand
ATAAGTGTTTAACAATTATAACTCACTGATTATGAACAGCAAACTATTGATTGACAATCTGCGTTGTGTACCAGATTTCCCCAAGAAGGGTATTAACTTCAGGGACGTAACAACCCTCTACAAGAGTGGCAAGTGTATGAAAGAGATGCTCGACGAAATGGAACGCCTATACAAGGACAAGGGCATCACCAAGATTGTTGGCATTGAAAGTAGAGGTTTTGTCATGGCCGCAGCACTAGCTGGCAGGTTAGGTTGTGGTGTAGTACTATCTCGCAAGCCAGGTAAGCTACCCGCAACGGTCATTAAAGAATCGTTCTCGAAAGAATATGGTGTTGATACCATTGAAATGCACCTCGACTCCATCGAACCAGACGATGTTGTATTAATCCATGATGACCTGTTGGCAACAGGAGGCACTGCTAAGGCCGCATACAATCTCGTAC
Organism: Prevotella sp.; assembly: GCA_016283605.1. GTDB lineage: Bacteria > Bacteroidota > Bacteroidia > Bacteroidales > Bacteroidaceae > Prevotella. Next base: position 1,765 of record JAEENF010000219.1, on the reverse strand, counting down.
AGCATTTCCATCCCAAGAAGGTCTACATGAACTTCATTATCGAAATAACAGACGAAGGACTTCATGGTCGCGACCTCTTTGACGGCATCGAACTCACCACGTTGATTACCGTATAACCAGGTAATCCTTCCCCCTCTTGAGTTGAACCCTCTATATGTTCCACGTGAAACAAAGATGTGCGAAACATGAGTAAATAAAGGGAATGCAGAAGATTGACAAACAAAAAAACAAAATGACGAAGGAAGAAAACGAGAAACGGTTGGCCTATCTGAAAGGGATCGTCAGTAGACTGCCAGACAAGCCTGGAAGTTATCAATTCTACGACGAGACCAAGACGATCATATATGTAGGTAAGGCGAAGAACCTCAAGTCGAGGGTTTCGTCTTACTTTCATACAGAGGTGGACCGATTCAAGACAAAAGTCCTGGTGAGTAAGATTCACGACATCAGCTATACTGTTGTGAATACTGAAGAGGATGCCTTACTACTTGAGAACTCTCTCATCAAGAAATATAACCCTCGTTACAATGTCCTTTTGAAGGACGGCAAAACCTACCCCAGCATCTGCATCACCAACGAATTCTTTCCTCGCATCTTCAAGACACGAACCATCAACAAGAAATGGGGTTCGTATTACGGTCCCTATTCTCACGTAGGAACGATGTATGCCATACTCGGTCTCATCAAAGAACTCTATCATCCTCGCACCTGTAGACAACCGATAACGAAAGACGGTGTTGAAACAGGAAAATACAAAGTCTGTCTGGATTATCATATAAAGAAATGTATGGGGCCTTGCGTAGGAAAACAAACCTACGAAGACTATCAGAAAAACATCCTTCAGGCCCGGGAGATCCTGAAAGGCAACACCCGTCAGGTGCTCAAAGACCTGAAGGAAGAGATGCTACGACTCAGCGAGGAATTACGTTTCGAAGAGGCCGAAGAGGTCAAAAAGAAGTATATCGCATTAGACAATTTTGTAAGTAAGAGCGAGGTCGTCAGCCACACCATCAACAACGTCGATGTGTTCTCAATAACAAGTGATGAAAAGATGGCCTTCATCAACTACATACATGTGTCAAACGGCAGCATCAACCAGAGTTTTACCATCGAATACAAGAAGAAACTCAACGAAACCGACGACGAACTCCTGCAGCTTGGAATCATTGAGCTAAGAGAGCGTTTCAAGAGCGACGCCAAGGAGATTATCGTACCTCAGGAGGTGGATGTAGAACTCGAAAATGTGACCTTCACCATCCCTCAGCGAGGCGACAAAAAGACCCTTCTCGACCTCTCGATTATGAATGGCAAACAGTATAAGTTCGACCGTCTGAAACAAGCTGAGAAACTCAATCCAGAACAGAAGCAGACTCGTCTGATGAAAGAGCTTCAAGACAAGCTGCATCTGCCCAAGTTGCCCTATCATATCGAGTGCTTCGACAACTCGAATATCTCAGGTACAGATGCCGTTGCCTCATGCGTAGTTTTCAAGGGCATGAAGCCTAGTAAAAAAGACTATAAACGCTTCAATATCAAGACGGTAGAAGGCCCAGATGACTATGCGTCAATGAAGGAAGTTGTGGGTCGCAGATACAGGCGAATGCTCGATGAAGAACAACCCCTACCCGACCTCATTATTGCTGATGGCGGAAAGGGTCAGATGGGCATTATCCGCGAAGTCATTCAAGACGAACTCGGCCTCGATATCCCCATTGCCGGACTTGCCAAAGACGACCGTCATCGCACTAACGAACTGCTCTATGGC
>JAEENF010000218.1 GCA_016283605.1 Prevotella sp. | reverse complement strand
TGCCTAATTGCCTGCAAGAGGTGCGCCGTGTACTGAAGTCTGGCGGTAAGTTCGCCATCTTGGTAGAAGTGGTGGATAGCGATTCTAAGTGGACGAATGTAGTGGAGGGCATGACAGCCTATTCGCCGGAGGATTTGAAAAAGTTGCTTGACGAAGCAGGTTTAACTCAAACGGAAATCCACCGTAAGAAACCAACGTATGCCACAATCATTGGCGTAAAAGCATAATTACTTCTCAAATTATCATAAATTCCAAGGCAAAATCACCTTGCTTTGGGATTTTTTTTGTATATTTGCAGTGGAATTACCAAACAAAGACTATTATGAGAAAAGCGTTATTCTGCCTCATGGCAATGATGAGTGTGCTGACAATGACAGCACAGAGTGTTTATGATTTCACGGTGAAAGACGATGCAGGAAAAGACGTGTCGCTCGCCGAGTACAAAGACAAGGTGCTGCTGATTGTGAATACGGCTACCCGCTGCGGATTCACGCCTCAGTACAAGGACTTGGAACCGCTCTACCAGAAGTATCACGCTCAAGGCTTCGAGATTCTCGACTTCCCCTGCAACCAGTTCGGCCAGCAGGCTCCTGGTACGATTCAGGAAATTCACCAGTTTTGTACGGCCAACTATGACATCCACTTCCCGCAGTTCGACAAGATAGATGTGAACGGTGAGAATGCCCATCCGCTCTACACTTGGCTGAAGGCCCAAGCTGGCGGAGGCGACATCAAGTGGAACTTCACCAAGTTTCTCGTTGGGCGCGACGGCAAGGTCATCAAACGCTACGAGTCGCGCGATCAGATTGCAACCATCGAGGCCGACATGCAGATGGAGGTCAATCTAGTGCTGAGTAACATGATGGCACGTCGTTCTGTCCGTAAGTATCTCAACAAGCCTGTGGAGCATGAGAAGTTGGAAACCATCGTGAAATGCGGCATCAATGCACCGAGCGGTATGAACCGCCAGCCGTGGATTGTCCGTGTGGTGGAAGACCAGAAACTGATTGCCGACGTCAACCAGGCTGCTGAGAGGAGCCTGTTTTACGATGCGCCCGCCCTCATCTGCGTCTGTACGCCTGCCAATGGCGGTGGCGAACTCGATGCAGGATTGCTGGGCGAGAATATGATGCTGGCAGCTTCGTCATTGGGTTTGGGGACTTGTTGCCTTGGTGGTCCTGTGCGTTTCCTTGTATCGAACGAGAAGTGCAAGTTCTTCCTCGATTGCCTCGACATCCCCGCTGATTACAAGCTGAACTACATCCTCTCCATCGGCTACCCCAATGAGCAGCCTGATGCTAAGCCCCGAGATGCATCGAAGGTGAAGTTTATTTAGTAATTACTTCCCCTTTCTAATCCTAAAACGAATACGATTATGACAAAGTTCAAATGCCCCTGCAAATACACCTACGACCCTGAAAAGGGCGACCCCAAGCAGAACATCCCTCCCGGCACTCCCTTTGAGGAACTGCCCGACACATGGCGCTGCCCGCGCTGCAAGCGTAAGAAAGAGAAATTCGTACCAGTAGAAGAATAACTAAACAAACATCATTATGGAAATCAAAGCAGTAAAATTCCGCAGAGACGGATTCTATACCCAGCCCTTCGTCTTCGGAGGTGAGGAGGGACCGAACAAGTTTGACAAGAACGTGCGCTATCGCGGCAGTCTTCAGAACTATCTGATTGATACGGGCAGCGAGGTGATACTGGTGGATACTGGCCTGCCTGCAGGCTTTCCCGAGGAAGTGCCAAATGAAGATTCACTCATCTACACCGGCAAAGACATCAGTAGTTATATGGATGCCTTCAAGAACCTCGGTTACAAACCTGAACAGGTGACGAAGATTCTGGTTACCCACAAGCATGCTGATCACACTGGTGAACTGAAAAGTTTCCCCAATGCGAAGATCTATGTGAACCAGGAAGAGGTAGATGCCGCAGAGTTGCAGGGACTGACGAACATCGTTCCCGTCAGCTATACCGACGGTGCTTACTACAATTTCCCTGAAAGCCAAAAGATAGCCGACGGCATCTATTATATCAAGGCTAAGGGTCACACCAAGGGCAACAGCATCATCATTGTCGAGATGGACGGTCTGTTCTACATGATTCACGGCGACATCACCTACGTGGACGAGGCACTTTATGCGGATAAACTGTCGGTGGTATTCGACGACCTGCCAGCTGCCCGTGAGACGCTGAATCGTGTGCGCGATTTCGTCCGCAACCACCCCACCGTCTATTGTGGCACTCACACACCGCAGGGTTATGAGAGCTTGGAGGCCAAGCGCGTGATGGACTTGGATAATCCTGTACCGACCATTCTGGCCGAAGTCGATTTCTCCAAGCAGGAAGCTTCTGGTAAGTACGTCTGTTCCATCTGCGGCTATGTCTATGACCCCGCAGAGCACGACGGTGTAGCTTTCGAAGATCTGCCCGACGACTGGCGTTGTCCCCGTTGCAAGCAGCCGAAGGAGAAGTTCAATCCTGCATAGCACATCATCCGACTGAAAGCGAATAAATATTAAATCCCAAGGTGAAACTGCATTGCTTTGGGATTTTTTATTTACTTTTGCAGCAAGATAGGAACTGATTATGACAATGACATTGATGATAGGACTGCTGATTCCGCTGCTGGGCACGATGCTCGGTTCGGCATTTGTGTTCTTCATGAAGGATGAAATGTCGGCTCGACTGCAGAAGTCGCTGTTGGGCTTTGCATCGGGTGTGATGGTGGCTGCATCGGTATGGTCGCTGCTGATTCCAACGATGGAGATGGGGGCCGATAGCGGTAAGTGGGCTGTACTGCCTGCGGCTATCGGATTTCTGTTAGGTATGGGATTCCTGTTGCTCATTGACGAACTGACGCCTCACCTGCATATTGGTACAGACAAGCCGGAGGGTATGCGCTCGCACCTGTCGAAAACGGCGATGCTTGCCCTTGCCGTCACTATCCATAATCTGCCAGAAGGTATGGCCGTTGGTGTGGTCTTTGCTGGAGCTGACAGCGGCACGACGAATATTTCTCTCGCCAGTGCTTTGGCTGTTGCCGTAGGTATCGCTATACAGAATGTCCCAGAGGGAGCCATTATCTCCATGCCGATGCGGGCAGCAGGCAATAGTCGGTGGCGCTCATTTATCATCGGTTCACTGAGCGGAGCCGTCGAACCCGTGGGCGCTATTGCTGTCCTATTACTAGCTTCTTTCCTCATGCCTGTACTTCCTTACATGCTTGCCTTTGCCGCCGGAGCCATGTTCTACGTCGTGGTTGAGGAACTCATCCCAGAAGCCTCTGAGGGTCAGCACTCTAATCTTAGCACCATCGGCTTTGCCATTGGTTTCGTCCTAATGATGGTGCTCGATGTGGTAATGGGATAAAAGCTTCGCACACGATATGCAACAACAGCAACGGACTTATATTGCCATCGACCTGAAGTCGTTCTATGCTTCAGTGGAGTGCGTGGACAGAGGGCTTGACCCGCTGACCACAAACCTCGTCGTGGCTGATGTAAGCCGAACAGAAAAAACCATTTGTCTTGCTGTTTCCCCGTCATTGAAGGCATACGGTATAGGTGGGCGTGCGCGACTATTTGAAGTTGTTCAGAGGGTGCGTGATGTCAACAACGAGCGCAAAAGAGCTGCAGGATGGAGAATGTCTGGGAAATCATACCATGACCCTGACCTGAAAGCACATCCTGACCTTGAACTCGACTATATCGCTGCACCGCCCCGTATGGCTCACTACATGGAGGTAAGTACCAAAGTCTATCAGACATATCTGAAATATATTGCTCCAGAAGATATACACGTCTATAGCATCGATGAGGTGTTCATGGATGTGACGGCCTACCTTGGCACCTATAAGCTGACAGCCCATGAGTTGGCAATGAAGATGATCCGTGACGTGCTGGCCACTACAGGCATCACGGCAACGGCAGGTATCGGCACAAACATGTATCTCTGCAAGGTGGCGATGGATATTGTGGCCAAGAAGATGCCAGCCGACAAGGATGGTGTACGCATTGCCGAATTAGACGAAATGTCGTATCGTCGTGAGCTATGGGACTACAGGCCTCTGACCAAGTTCTGGCGTGTGGGACGTGGAATAGCTGATAAACTGGCAGTCTACGGCATTGACACGATGGGAAAGATAGCCCGAATGTCAGTACAGAACGAAGGGCTGCTATACCGTCTCTTTGGTGTGAACGCGGAACTGCTGATAGACCATGCCTGGGGCTGGGAGCCGTGTACGATGGAGGCTGTGAAGGCATATCGTCCTGAGACCAACTCCTTCAGCAGCGGACAGGTGCTACAGGAGCCATACACTTTCAAGAAAGCCCGTGTGGTGATACAGGAAATGGCAGAAGGAATGGCTCTCGACCTCGTATCGAAGCGTCTGGTGACAGACCAGCTGGTGCTGACCGTTGGTTATGATGCAGAATGTCTGACACGTCCTGAAATCCGCGAAAAGTATCATGGTGAGATTACCACCAACTACTACGGAAAGGCTGTGCCAAAACATGCTCACGGTACATTCAATTTCGAGAGACCGACATCATCATCGCGGCTCATCATGGATGGGGCAACAGAGTTGTTTGACCGTCAGGTGAATACGGATTTGTTGATCCGCAGGCTGAACCTGACAACGAACCACGTGGTAAGCGAAGCATCTGTAGCTGCACAGAACAGTGCTCCCCAGCAGCTTGATCTCTTCACCGACTACGAGGCATTAGAGAAGCAACGTCAGGAAGAGCAAGCCAAGCTCGACAAGGAGCGTAGGATGCAGGAGGCACAGTTGAAAATCAAGAAGCGATTCGGCAAGAATGCCATCCTCCGAGGTCTGAACTTCGAGGAAGGTGCCACCGCCAAAGAGCGCAACAAACAAGTAGGAGGACATAAGGCTTAGAAGTGAAGAGTGAAGAATGAAGAGTGAAGAATCGGCTACCGCCCAGCTATATGCAGACATAATAGACCTGCCACATTACGAGCCAAAGCATCATCCGAGGATGTCGATGTGGAACCGTGCAGCCCAGTTTGCACCCTTTGCCGCATTGACCGGCTATGATGCTGCCATTCAGGAATCTGGTCGTTTGACGGATGAATGGATAGATTTGGGAGATTTTGGCAATGAAGAGCTGAACCGAAAGATGGAGCTGCTATTATCCAAGATTTCGGAACAGCCTCATGTTATAATCGATTATTTCGTGCCAGACGAGCATAAGGGAGGTGGCTCCTATCAGTCCTATTCAGGTCATGTAAAGCGCATCGATGAGTATGAGCATACAATAGTCATGACTGACGGTAAGAAAATACAGCTTAGGATGATTGTAAATATAACTGGTATTTCAAGCGAGAATGTAATTTTCTTTAATGACAACAAGATATGAAAAAACTGATCATGGCCGTATTGTGCGGCATTGTTTCAACAAGTGTGGTGTATGGAGAGTCGGCCTTGCCGTTGATTCAGAACGTGAATGCCTATGAGAGCATGTCGCTTAATGGCGAGTGGAACTACATCGTCGATGTGCAGGAGGAAGGTTATTACGACTACCGCATGAACCCCACCCGATGGGGATTCTTCCAGAACGCCAAACCTCGGAAACCCGAGGACCTGATTGAATATGACTTCGACAAGTCGCCCACAATGCAGATTCCTGGTGACTGGAACACGCAGGACGAACGGTTGTTCTTCTATGAGGGTACCGTCTGGTTCAAGAAGTCTTTCCTGGCCGTGCCGATGCAGGACATTCGGACGCTGTTATACTTCGGCGCGGTGAACTACGACTGCCATGTATATGTCAATACCCAGCATATAGGTCATCATATCGGCGGATTCACACCCTTCAACTACGACATCACCGACCTGCTGAAAGAGGGCGAGAACACCATCATCGTGAAAGTCGACAATAAGCGTCATGCGGAGGATGTACCGACACAGATCTTCGACTGGTGGAACTACGGCGGCATTACCCGCGACGTCAGGCTGGTGAAGGTAACGCCCGTATATCTCGAAGATTACAGCCTGCAGTTACAGAAAGCTGATGCGAAGGCGAAGAATCGCGAAATCAGTTTCAGCGCGAAACTCAACAAAGCGGAAGCCGGTCACAACATCACCGTCAGCATCCCTGAGCTTAAACTGAAGAAGACCTTCATCACCGATTCTGATGGCACTATTCATTCTTCACTATTCACTATTCACTCTAAAAAATTGTCGCTCTGGTCACCGGAGAATCCAAAGCGCTACCGTGTGGACATCTCGCTCGACAGTTCTGTTATCAGCGACAGCATCGGATTCCGTACCATCGAGACGCGCGACAAGCAGATACTGCTCAACGGCCAGCCCATCTTCCTCAAGGGTATCTCCATCCATAATGAGAAACCCAACGGCGGGGGCCGGGCCAATACGGTCGAGGATGCCCACACGCTGCTCTCATGGGCCAAGGAACTGGGGTGTAACTTCGTGCGTCTGGCCCATTATCCCCACCATGAGGAGATGGTACGCGAGGCGGAGAGGATGGGTATCCTCGTGTGGTCGGAGATTCCCGTCTACTGGACCATTGCGTGGAAGAATTTCAAGACTTACGAGAATGCCCAGAACCAATTGCGCGACATGATTGCCCGCGACCATAACCGTGCCAACGTCATCATCTGGAGTATTGCCAATGAGACGCCGCATAGCAAAGAACGCGACACGTTCCTAGGCAACCTGGCCCAGTATGCCCGTACTCTCGACAATACCCGCCTTATTTCGATGGCGATGGAGGTGACGGGTGCCTCGAACTATGTCAACCGTTTGAACGACAACATGAACAAGTTTGTCGATGTGGTATCCTTCAACCAGTACATCGGCTGGTATCGCGACGTGAACGATGCTCCGAAGATGAAGTGGGAGATACCCTACAATAAACCCGTCATCGTTAGTGAGTTCGGAGGTGGTGCCAGATACGGACTCCACGGACCGAAGAACCAGCGTTGGACGGAGGAGTTCCAGGAGAACCTCTACCGGGAGAACTGTGCCATGCTTGACAAGATTGAGGGTCTTGCCGGCACGACACCTTGGATCTTGAAGGACTTCCGTTCACCACGTCGTGTACTGCCCGGCGTCCAGGACTACTACAACCGCAAGGGACTTTTCAGTGACCGTGGTGAGAAGAAACTGGCCTTCTACGTCCTACGCAACTGGTACATGACGAAATGATTATTTACAACAACCCATGCTGGCGTGTAATAAGTCGGCTGAGGGAACGGGCTCTGCCTTGACGGGTTTCAGATACCATCTGACCGTCCAGGAGAGTTCCTCCTTGGGCTTCAGCGTGGTATAGGCACCCTGACTCTCAATCTCGATATAGGTCTTTCCCCGGTTGACGTAGACCTGTATCTCGGCCTCACCGGGGGCGGGCTCACCGGCCTGCAGGTCCTGGAACTTCTTGATCAGCAGCAGACCCTTGGCACAATAGGCCAACCAGCCTTTGCCGTCGGCATTGATCTTGCGGTTCTCGTTGGCCTCGTCGACGGCGTACCATACCGCACCGTGTTGCGCCTTCAGGGGCAGCAGTCCCGCTGGGGTGATACCTTCAAGGGGCGCGTCGAAGAAGATGATGCCGTCGTTGGGCACTCGTGTAATCTCCCAAGGGGCCACCTGACGCGTTTCGTCGGTCTCGTTGATGATGGCATAGGTCACCACGATGGCCTGGTCTTGCTCGTCGACAGCGAATGTCTTACGCACTCTATAGCCCAGTTTCTGAGCCACCTGACTGGTCATCACCAACTGTCCGTCGCGCTTCTCGACGGTATAGGTGCCCTTGTCGATCTCCTGTACAGGGGGCCAGTTCCACTCCTTCTGAGGACTGGTCCAGAAGGTGCTGCCGAAGGACTCCGGCCAGCGCGACTGGTTGATGACTTCGGCATCCTGGTACTTGAACGAGAGAATCTTCGCGCCTTTAGCGGCATCGATGGTCATTGTCAGGTCGCCGACTTTCAGTTCGTACTTGTTGTCGTTTCCGGCTTCTTGCTGAAGGACCGAGGCAGAGGCGGCCGTATTTCCAAGGACTACGGCGAGCATGCTGAGAATGAAATAGCGTTTCATAATGAATAAGTTATTTTGTTGATAATATAGTGTTTATACCTTGTTCACGGTGACAGATGCGCACCTCTATGCCGAACTTCTCGTGGATATGCTCGGCCAGGTGCTGGGCAGAGTAGACGGAGCGGTGCTGACCGCCGGTACAGCCGAAGGAGAACATCAACGAGGTGAAGCCACGCTGCATATAACGCCGCACATGGGCATCGGCGAGTTTATAGACGGAGTCGAGGAAGGTGAGGATCTCGCCGTCGTCCTCGAGGAATCGGATGACGGGCTCGTCGAGGCCCGTGAGTTGCTTATAGGGCTCGTAACGGCCGGGGTTGTGCGTTGAACGACAGTCGAAGACATAGCCGCCGCCGTTGCCGCTTTCGTCCTCGGGGATGCCCTTGCCGTAGGAGAAACTGAACACGCGGACCACCAGCGGACCCTGGGCATCGTACTTCGAGAAGGTGGCAGGACCGTCCTGAGGATGGGTCTTGTAGGGATTGATATTGGTGGTCTTGTAACCGTCGGCACGCGTCGCTGTGGTCGGAATCTGCTGGAACTGGGGCAGTTCGGTGAGCTGACGCAGGATGTCCATCAGATAGGGGTAGTGGAAACTGATGGTCATGATGAGTTCGCGCAGGTTCTGGATGGCGGGCGGGATGCTTTCGATGAAGTGCTTCTTCTGTTCGAAGTACCCGCGGAAACCGTAGGCGCCCAACACCTGCAGGGTGCGGAAAAGCACGAAGAGGGACAGCCGGTTGACAAAATGTCGCGCGGGAGGCACCTCGATGTAGTTCTTCAACGAGTTGTAGTATTCGTAGACCAGTTCGCGGCGCAGCTTATGGGGATAGTGCGCGGAGGCCTGCCAGAGGAACGAAGCGAGGTCGTAATAGTAAGGTCCCTTACGACCGCCCTGATAGTCGATGAAGAAGGGATTGCCGTCGTGGTCGAGCATCACGTTGCGGGCCTGGAAGTCACGATACAGGAAACAGTCGGCGGTCTCGGCCGTGAGGTCCTTGGCAAACAGACGGAAGTCGGCCTCGAGCTTCAGTTCGTGGAAGTCGATCTCAGTGGCCTTCAGGAAACAGTACTTGAAGTAGTTGAGGTCGAAGAGCACGGAGTCGACATCGAACTCTGCCTGCGGGTAGCAGTTGGAAAAGTCCAGCTCACGGGCGCCGCGGATCTGTATGTTCGGCAACTCGCGGATGGTGCGCCGCAACAGCTCCTGTTCCTTGAGGGTATAGCGTCCACCGGCCTCGCGACCGCCACGGATGGCATCGAAGAGGGAGGTGGAGCCTAAGTCGGTCTGGATGTATCGCAGACCGTCGTCGCTGGCGGCCAGGATCTTCGGCACAGGTAGCTTACGGCGGTTAAAATGCTCGGTGAGGTAGATAAAGGCGTGATCCTCATCACGACTGGTGCCGATGACGCCGATGACCGTCTTACCTTCTTTGTCAGTCAAACGGAAATAGGTGCGATTGCTGCCGCCGCCAGGAATCTGCTGGACGTTGGCGGGCTCGGCTCCCTTCCATTGCTTATAAAGTTCTAATAATTTATACATGTTATTGCAGGGTTATGCCCATCAGTCCGATGACGACATCGTTGGAGAACGTTCGGACGGTGAGTGACTTGAGTTCTTTCTTCGGATTGAGACGCATGCGCAGCATCTGGGCGGCACCACCGGGGATCTCACGACCGTAGACACCCTGGATGTTCAGCGTCTGTCCCAGGTCGCGGCTGACGTCGCCCGTACCCAGACAGATACGGTAGGGACGGGGTGAAGTGGTCGTGAATGCCTTGCCGTCGATATAGTAGTCCTGCTCGATGGGACACCAGTTGTCGGGGTTCCGCAGGGCGAGGGTGTCGGAGGTGTTGTCGCTGTAGGTGACGATGATAAGACCGTTGTCGATGCGACTCTGCATGTAGTTGGTGCTGCCGGCCAGCATCAGGTAGGCACTGGCGGCCTGACCCTTCAGGGGGATGGTGACGGCGTCGGGGTAGTTGTCCCAGAGGGAGGTATAGACGATGTTACGTCCCTTGGCGGGTGTACGGAAGGGTACGCCTGCCACCGTGAAGACGCCGTTCTTGATCTTCGTGCGGAAGACGGTGTCATCGATCTTTGCGGTCTGTTCAGGATGACACCACTCGCCGATGCCTTGTGTGGGAATCTGAAGGGTGGTGACCTTCGGCCGTGGTGAGAGGTAACGGTTCTTGAAGATGTCGCTGACATTGGCGTTGAAGTGACTGTCGAGGGTCTGGGGCAGGAACTTTGCCGAGAGGTCGGGCTCTTCCAGGCCGTAGGAGGTCTGTTGACGTTTCGGCGCGCTTTTACGGCTGACGCTGACAACGGGAGATACCTTGATGACCTGCTGTTTCTCGCTGGTACCTTCGATGTCGCGGTACTTGCCGTTGTCGAGGTACTGGCGGAAGATGATGCGGAGGGGTCGACGGAAGTTCTGGGTGATCTCGTAACGGTCGGTGTTGCCCTCGCGCGTGAACTTATATTTCAGATAGGGGGTCTCGATGGAAGCTTCTGTCCACTCGTGGGGGAAACCCGGACAGATGATGCACTGGCCGTCGAGGGCCTGGGGGATAATGCCGAAAAGGCCCTGGATGAGGGTACGGCTGCTGATGCCGATGCAGTCGCCGAAGTCGCGGTAGCACTCACCACGGGCGGCATCGTAGTAGCTGACCTGTCCGAAGTTGCCAGGACTGGCGCCATAGTACATCTGGTCGAGGATGTTGGCCTTCATCAGACGGAAGGCTTCGTCAGCCCGCCCGGCCTTATAATAGGCCAATGCCGTATGCATCACCTCGGCAGCGGCCACATTGTTGATGCTCCAGGCATAGGGCATCCAGTCAGAGGTGGAGATGGTATAAAGTTGAGCCTCTACACTAATATGTGGGATGTTCTCGTCGATGTATCTTGTGGCCTGATAGGCCTGCTTTGGCGTACAGGCGCCGCAGTCGATGGGGGTGTAGATGCTCCAGACGGCGGGGTGGTCGTGCAGACGCTTCAGTCCCATTGCATCCTGGAATTCGGACCACACGCCTTTGTCCTTCATCCACAGACGGGCGTTCATGGCTTTCAGGATGGCAGCGGCCTCTTCACGATAGGGCTTGGGATTCTCGCCGATGATTTCCGCAATACGGGCGGCGAGCTTGTTACCACGGTAGTTATAGGCCGAGGAATGGGTCACGGCACCGCCGCTGTAATAGAGGGCGTCGCTGGCCCAAATGCAGCAATAGGCGTCGTAGAGATGGTCGCCGTCGGGATCGAAGTTCCGCTTCTCCCACGCCAGATGCGACACGATGACGGGCCACATCTTCTTCATATAGAGGGTGTCGGCATCGTACTGGAAGTGTCAGAGCAACTCGTCGATATAGTTCAGGTTCATATCGTAGTGGTGCATCTGGTCG
>JAEENF010000217.1 GCA_016283605.1 Prevotella sp. | reverse complement strand
GCATGCCCGCAAGCGCGTACAGTAAAAATGTAAACGTTTACGTCCATATTTTTTCCGGAATTACTTGGTAGTTCCGGATTTTCTTTGTATTTTTGCTGCCGAAAAAGAAAAGTAATTACTAATTCAAATATTTAAACGCTTATGAAGAAATTTTTTACGCTTACTGCAGTTGCTCTTATGGCAACAAGTATCAATGCTCAGGAGGTCCTCGATGTGACTTCTGATGAGGTGAAGCCCATCATTGAGGCAGCTATCACCAATCCGACGGTCCTCAACAATCCACTGTTCATCCTCGTACCTCAGGATGAGAAGGTATTCCCGGCCGGTACATTTATCAACAATGACTATGAGAGTGTTGTTGGTGGAACCCCTATCGGACTTAAGAACTATTCGTGGGAAGCTTCTACCGCAAACATGACTGTTAAGGCAAACTCTACGTTGAATGCTGACTCGAACGACGATACTGAGTCATTCCGTTTCAATATTGCCAAGGAGAAAGAAGATGGTACCTATGATGGTACGATTGCTCTGGTTAAGGACGGCTGTGATCCTCAGTTCTTGGGTTATGTCAATCCTAAGACGGGTAACCCTAGTCCTGCATATAAGGAGTTCTACGAGTGGCCTGCCAAGAAGACCACTGATGAAGAAGGCAAAGAGGTAGAGATGCTTGACGAGCAGGGAAACTATATCTCTGACACCGATGGTGAACCTATCCACCGTGTGTTGGATCCCGTCTGGGCACCCGGTAACGGCGATCTGCCTGCCAAGGGCTGCTACTACGAGTTCACAGCTAAGACTGACGGTGTCCTGAAGATTGCCATCTTCTTGAACAAGAACCTCGCCAGCAACAAGCTCTACATTGTTGATGAGTCTACCCAGGCAGAGGGCTACAAAGCCTTGACCGATGACAAGCTGACCATCAAAGGATTCCGTCAGGGTAACCTGTTTGAGACCGAGAGCGACCGTGGTACAACCAGTCTGGTGGATTGGACCTTAAACGATGAATTCCTGTTGACTACAGCCAATATTGATAACGGTGGTACTAACCGTCCTTTCTATGGCTATGTATCATTCGAGGTCAAGGCTAACACGACCTATATGGCACTGACTCCGAAAAACCAGCTCGGACTCTTTGGCTATGAGTTTACTCCTAGCACAGGTACCGGAATCAACGTCGTGAAGTCCGCTGAGAATGCTGATGCTGCTGTCTATAATATGGCAGGCCAGCGTGTTGACGCTGCTTACAAGGGCCTCGTCATCAAGAACGGTGTGAAGCGCATTCAGAAGTAAGACAAAGAATCTATAACAAAGGAGGGCACACCAACAGCGGTGCGCCCTCTTTTATTCCAACAAACTACAAAAACTAATATCAATGTATCCTATCAAAACAATAGCCACAGTTCTACTGGCGATGACCACAGTGCCCGTCATTGCACAAAACATCGACTTTGACCTGCCGGGCAAGACCACTCCCGGTAAGGACACCGAAATCAACTATATCTCGTGGGCCGTACCCCGTGCCGCGAGCGATACGAAGACGCTCGACAACGGCATGACCCTCACCATCAGTGCTGGTGGTGCCGCAACGGACGTCGGCAGCAACTGGAGCAAGACAGATGTGGAGACCAAGGGACTTAGAGTCATCGGCGACGAAGTGCTTGCCACACATCTGGAACGTGGCAACCTGACCAAGATCAGCGATGCCTCCACCTCGCTGATCCTGACCATTACAGGCATGACCGCTGGCCAGCATACCTTGAAGGCCTATCACAACAACTCGGATGCGAACCAGACACAGCCCGACATCGAAGTCAGCGTGGATGGACGTGTTGTCGTGACTGGCGCGAAGTTCACTTCTGCTGCCCAGAGCACACTGGAGGCCGGCTCGTCGTTCGTGACTTTCAACGTCACCGATGGTCAGCCAGTCGTCATCACTTACAGAACCGTCTTGGAGGATGGTAAGACCTATACCGATACGCGGGCCATGATCAACGGTCTGGAGTTCGACGCCGCAGCGATGTCAGCTACCGACCCTCAACCCGCCAACCACGATTTCCATGCAGGTGAGGAGGACGGTACGATCCACTTCTCCTGGACTGCTGCCCCTGGCGCCGTCGGACATAAGATGGTGCTGGGCACCGACTCCCTGGAGGTGGCTCAGTCTGAGACCTACGCCTATGAAGGTACGGCACCGGAATTTGCGAAGACCGGTCTGTCCTCGATGCAGCGTTATTGGTGGCGCGTCGATGAGGTCGATGCGGAAGGAAATATCCATAAGGGTAGGACGTGGACCTGTCAACCCTGTCAGTTAGCTTTCCCCGGCGCTGAGGGCTACGGCCGTTATGCGCTGGGTGGTCGCGGTGGCATCGTCTATCATGTCACCAGTCTCAGTGGGGGGAAGGAGCCGGGCACGCTGCTCTACGGTCTGACGGAACTCGAAGGTCCCCGCTATATCGTCTTCGATGTTAGTGGCATTATCGAACTCGACTTCAGTTCGCACTTTACAAAGCCCTATGCTACCATTGCCGGACAGACGGCTCCGGGCAAGGGTATCTGTATCAAGGCTTCGAACATCAACATCGGCTCTGACGTCATTTGCCGCCATATCCGTTTCAAGCGCGGACTGGGTATCTATGGTGAGAACACGGGTAATGCGATGGGAATGTCGGGAGCCGACCACGCCATCGTCGACCACTGTACTGCTGCTTGGGGCACAGACGAGACGGTCAGCGGACGCGGGGCGCAGAACATCTCGTTCCAGTACTGCATCATCTCTGAGGCTCTGGGTATCGCCGGACACAAGAACTATGCCGACGGCACCAATCACGGCTATGCAGCTACCATCGACGGACGCATCGGTTCGTGGCATCATAATCTGTTGGTGAACTGCGAAGGTCGTAACTGGTCGATGGGTGGTGGTATGGACGGACAAAACCGACCCATCGGAGGCCTCGACCTGTTTAATAATGTGGTATACAACTGGCACAACCGTACGACCGACGGCAACTGTCACGCTGTGAACTTCGTGAACAACTATTACAAGATGGGAGCCGATACGCGAAAAAAAATCCTCTTCACGCAGGACTTTGAGGATGCCATCGCTCCCGACGGCATCGACCAGGCTTATATCAGCGGTAACATCCGTGAGAACAAAGACCATAGTCAGACGGCCGATAAGCTCAACGAGACATACAACGCTACAGGCAATATCCCTACGACCTACGAGTATCGTGTCGGTGCACCGTTGTTCCCTTCCTACGCCACAATCCATTCGGCACAGGACGCCATGAAGATCGTCACCAGCTATGCCGGCGCCACGATGCCCATGCGCGACGAACAGCACGTACGTAACGTCCGCGAGACCCTCGAAGGTTCTTATACCTACGTCGGTAGTAAGTCGAAGATCAAGGGCGAGATAGATACTGAGGCCGACATCACCGAACATGCGCAGGGCAACGGTTGGGAGACTTATCCTGAAGAGCAGCGTGCTGCCGATTGGGATACCGATCAGGACGGCATGCCCGACTGGTGGGAGAAAACTATCGGCAGTGACCCCAATACCGCCAATCAGAACGAAGACGCTGACGGTGACGGCTGGACGGCGCTAGAGGACTATCTGGAATTTATGGCTCATCCCTATGTGATGCTCAAGGCTAATGGCGAGGCCACGATGGACCTGAAGCCATACTTCGCAGGTTTCTACGGTCAGAACGGCAACGCCGTGACGCCCACCTATAGTCTGGAAATACTCCCCAACGGCATTTATTCTGCCGACATAGAAGGTTCGCTGCTGAAGGTGAAAGCCACCAAACCCGATGCCAAGGGCGTCTTCGATTTCAACGTGACTGTCAGCGACAGCGAGACCACCTTTACACAACGCTTCGGTCTGGCCATCACCGATGTCTCTACAGCCATCTCCGCAGTCAGCACCGATGATGATGCCGAGGTTGTCCGCCGGGAGTTTTTCACCCTCGACGGCCGTCGTGTGAATCAAGTGAAACCCTATGTCACCTATGTGATGCAAGTTACTGATGCGCAGGGGAATACTCGCTCGGTGAAGGTCATCGGCAATGCCCCTCGTTGAGAATTCTTAAACCAATTAATATCAATCAACATGAAATTTTCAAGATCATTACTCACCTTAGGACTGGTGTCATTCGTCATCCAGTCGCCAGCCACGCCCCTGCAGGGTGCAGGGCTGAACGAAACGCGTCAGAACCCGCTTCTCCAGAAGAGCGAACTTCCCTTTGGCGCCCCTGACTTCAGTAAGATTCAGGATACCGACTATCTGCCGGCCATCGAAGAGGCTATCCGACAGAATCGTGCGGAGATCAACCAGATTGTGTCCAATACCGCCAAGCCGACGTTTGAGAATACCGTTCTGGCTTTGGAGAAGAGCGGGGTGTTGCTCGACCGCGTGACCAGCATCTTCTTTGGCCTGACCAGTGCGCATAAGACGTCTGTCATCGCCGAGACGCAGAAGAAGGTGACGCCGTTATTGACCGACTTGCAGAACGAGATATCGTTTAACAAGGTACTCTTCCAGCGCATCAAATATGTGTATGACAACGAATATCAGAATCTGCAGGGCGAGGACCAGCGTCTGACCGAGAAAATCTATAAGGACTTCGTCCGTTCTGGCGCCCTGTTGTCTGATGCCCAGATGGAACGGATGAAACAGATCAACCTTCGTATCTCCGAACTCCAGGAGCAGTGGGGTACGATGCTGCCCGATGCCACGAACAATGCCGTCGTATGGGTTCAGGACAAGTCGGAACTGGCGGGACTCAGCGAGGCCGACATTGCTCAGTGTAAGAAGGATGCAGAGAGTAGGGGAGGCAAGGCACCCTACTGCATCGTGATCATCAACACCACCCAGCAGCCCATTCTGACCAGCCTCGACAATCGCGACCTCCGCCGGAGGGTGTATGAGGCTTCGTGTCATCGTGCTGACGGCAGCGTGAAGGCGTTCAACACGTTCCCCATCGTGGTGGAGATTGCCAAGTTGCGTGCAGAGAAGGGCGAACTGATGGGCTATAAGAACTATGCCTCGTACTCTCTGGAGAAGACGATGGCCAAGACTTCGGAGAATGTCTACGACTTCCTGAAGAACCTCATTGCCGAGTATTCGCCGAAGGCCGATGCCGAGACGAAAGCCATCGAGGACTACGCCCGCAAGACCGAGGGTCCCGACTTCAAACTCCAACCCTATGACCGTTTCTACTATTCGGCAAAGATGAAGAAAGAGCTGCTGGACATCTCTGACGACGAGGTGAAGCCCTACTTCAATATTGACAGTGTACAACTCAACGGCGTGTTCTATGCCGCCCATCGGGTGTATGGTCTCGACTTCATTCAGCGAAAGGATATCCCAACGTATCATCCCGACATGAAAGTGTTTGAGGTTAGAGACAAAGATGGCAAGCCGTTGGCGCTGTTCTATAGCGACTACTATCGTCGTCCCACGAAGCGTGGTGGTGCCTGGATGAGTGCCTTTGCCAAGCAGTCGGGACTGCGTCAGCAGTTGCCGGTGATTTATAATTGCTGTAATTACGCCAAGGCGCCTGATGGCCAGCCGACGCTGATCACGTGGGACGAGGTGACGACGCTCTTCCATGAGTTCGGTCATGCGCTGCACGGCATCCTCTCCAACTGCAAGTATAACACGCTCAGTGGAACGGCTGTGGCCCGCGATTTCGTGGAGATGCCATCGCAGTTCAATGAGTCGTTTGCTTCGATTCCGGAGATCTTCGACCACTACGCCCGTCATACGGAGACAGGTGAGCCGATGCCTGCCGACCTGAAGGAACGTATGCTGAAGTCCATCAACTTCCAGACGGCCTATGCCCTTGGAGAGAACCTCG
>JAEENF010000216.1 GCA_016283605.1 Prevotella sp. | reverse complement strand
ATGCCGCCAATAGCCACATGGATGACACCAATCTTGATGTTCTCGGGCAGCGAGGCTACCAACGTACGTCCGAACCAGTCGGCAGGAGTCAGTCCCGTATTAGGACGACACAGGGGTGCCGAAGCCTCACACCATTCACCCATCTTGCGACCCTTGTCGGGGAAGTCAACGGCGGGCATAAGTAAGAAACGTGGTCCAGGGCTGGCCAGGTCGGCAGCCTCAGGACGGGCATTTCCCTCCATGTTCGACTGTCCGAAACAGAGGAAGATGTAGAAGTTAGGATCAGCGGGCTGAGCAGCCTGCTCAGTCTTTGCCTTTTTAGTGGCGGCCTTCTTCTGGGCTGCCAACGTGCTTGGCAGAGCAAACAGCACAGCCGCAAAAAGCACGATTTTAAGTTTTGAATACATGATAAATAAGTTATATTAAAAATTACTTCTCGGTCTTGCTATAGCTGAACTCGTCGACATCCACATAGCCACCAGCCTTCTTGGTGGCATAGCAGAAGATGCCGAACTTCGAGCCCATGAAGAAGCGGCGCCAGTCGAACCTCAGGCGATAGTCTGTCGTACCGATCTTCGTCCAGTCACTGCCGTCGAGGCTATAATAGAAGTTGGCCGCATCACGTCCGCCACGCTGGGCTGGCGTGAAGTCGCCATCAATGCGTAGCCAGATCTTGTTCTGCTTCAGCTCCACGCTCTCGATCGTCTTCTCCTCATACTTCGTCACCGCTTTCTCACGGTCCGACAGTTCCACAGTCGTCTCCTGCATCTCCAGAACGGTCTTCTTGCCCTTCTTCTTCACGATGAGCATACCCGTATCACTGTTGAAGGCAGCCAGTCCGGCACAGTCACCGTCTTTCATCTTTGAGAGATCCATGCAAATGCTACCGCTACACGTAGGTCCTTCCATACGCTGCGTCAGCGTGTTCGGAGCCAGATAAATATTCTCCACAACGCGATTGGTCTTCAGACGAAGGAACCCAGGACGCTCCGTCAGACTCCAGGCATTGTCCACAGAGTTGTGGTTCCACTGCCAGTGCAGTCCGAGTTTCGTCGCTGAGAAGTCGTCGGCCTTCACGATGGCTCCTGCCGTCTCGCCCGTCTTCAGCGTGCGGACCGTCAGGGGCACTTTACCGTTCTCATCGCCCAACATCGGCCAACCGTTGATCCAGCGGCAGGGCATCACCGTCAGCACACGACCTACGCCGCCACGGTCCTGGAAGATGATACCATACCAATCGCCGTCCTGAGTATCCACAATCGTACCCTGAGCCTCATAGCCGAACGTGCTGAAGTCGCTCTCCAGGATCACCTGCTTCTCGTAGGGCCCGTGAATGTCGTCAGCGCGGTAGCATACCTCGCGGCGATGCATCCCCGGTCCATAGGCGTGCGAGATCATCAGCAGGTAATACTTGCCGTTGTGCTTGATGACACGCGAACCCTCCAAAAGGCCCTTCTCGTCAGACTCACGCTGGAAGATGTGCATATACGTGCCTTCGATGACGTCCGAGAGATCGGGCTTCAGCTCCATCAGCTCGCCCGTCCCATAAATCACATATACCCGGCCGTCATCGTCGAAGAACAGTGAACAGTCGTGGAAGTGCCTCATTCTCGACACAATCGTCCAAGGTCCCTCAGCCTTCTCAGCCGTAAAAATATAGGTATCGCCCATCTTACCCTGCTCGTTGGGAGCCAGCAAGGCATAGAACCGTCCGTTGTGGTACTTCAGCGACGTCGCCCACTGGCCGCGGCCGTAGGCCGTTCCCTCCTGAAGGTCATACTTCGGCGAGTCCGTCAGCTTATCAAAGATATAGCCCACCGTCTCCCAGTTCTTCAGGTCCTTCGAGGCCATCACCGGAGCACCAGGCATCAGGTGCATCGTAGTCGAAACCAGATAGAACGTATCGCCCACACGGATTACGTCTGGGTCAGGCACATCCGCCCAGAGCATCGGGTTCTTGATCGGTTCTGTATGGAGCGTAGTATAGTTCTCCGGAATAGTCTGCCCCACGGCCTGACTAATTGTTAAAGCCATGATAGCCACTATCCCCGTCATCAGCCTTTCACATCTCTTTGTAATCATAATTTTTAATTCTTAATCATTAATTAATCAAAAATATTTTTGTCTTCCCCTGATAGCTCGCCTTCACCGTAGCCCGACCCTCTACCACAGGACTGATGTCGAACTTCACACCTTTCACATCAGACGTGGCCTTCAGCTTCACGCCTGCCTCCACAGGACCATACACTTGGTAGCGAATCTGGTCCGAATAGCCGTTCTGATTCGTGAAGCGGATAGGCGTCTGAGGAATCGTCAGAGCCTTACCGTCAGCAGTGATCGTCACCTTCGGTACTACGGGAACCGGACAGGCGTCACTCTTCGAGAAACCGATACCGTGAAGGTCGAAGAGACCCTGTGGACGCTGTGGACCCTGAGGCCCGCGACGGCCCCATGGACCCTGAGGCTGCTGAGGTTGCTGCACCTCAGGACCTTCCGTCATGAGGTAAATGGCATGCTTGCCAGTCAATCCCTCAACGGCGGGAACTAAAGTGGAAAACGTACGTGCCTGACCGGCAGGAGAGTTATCATCAATGTTGATGACACCAATCTCCTCACCCTTCCAAGGGTCATCGAGCTTCACGTGAATCTTAAACGCACCCTTCCCACTACTGGTCAGGTTCACGTAAAGACGAGCGTTGTCACCCTTCTTCGTGCCCTCGAAGGCCTTGCAGCCCTTGGTGTCCTGTGCCAGACCGCCGAAGCCGAAGTACTTAAAACCGACAATGCCGCCATTCTGAATGCCAGCGAGGTCCATCGAGTTGTTCCACACATCATGGTTGTCCTGCATCCAGTCGTTCGCACCGGGACCATACACGAAGCAGGCGTAACCAGCGCTATAGTAGTCGTATGGCGGCAGACCGAAGATCTGGAAACCCTCACTCGTCACCTCGGCACCGGTGTATTCGTTGCCGTCGGCAGCCTTCGCCGTCCACACATTATCCTTCGTGAAGGGGTCGTAACCGGTAATCTTCACCACACCGCCCTTGGCCACAGGCTTCTTGTCCCAAGTGATCTTCACAGGAGCTACCATCGTCTGACGGGCGTTGCCGAAACCACGTGGCGGACGGTGATAGAACACGTACCACTGACCGTTGATCTCCTGCAGCGAACCGTGGGTGTTGTGACTGAAATTGGTGGTGATAAGCTTAGAGCCGTCTTCGTTGAGCACCACACCGCGCGAGTCAACGAGCACACCACCGGAGCGCCAAGGACCAAGAGGCGAGTCGCCGAAAGCATAGCGCAGGGCAGAGTTGGTATTGCCCAGTCCGTACTCCTTACCAGAGTAGCCAGAGAACACCATCACGTACTTATTACCAACCTGACGAATAGAAGAGGCTTCAAAGAAGTTGAAGTCCTTTGGATCCTGACCTTTATAAAGAGCTTTATACTCACTGCCAGCCTTATCCAACAGACGACCATCGGCGCTAACTGCGGGAATAAACGGGTCGATCAGCTCCGTACCCTCGCGCTTGGAGTACATGGTTTTCTGGTCGAGCTCACAGGCGGTAGAGTGCTGGAAGCCATAGAACACGTAGGCACGGAAACCTATATTATAGTCCTTGTCCTTCTTATCGGTAATATTCTCAATAAACACCGAGGGGTCGAAGTCTATCAGAGAACCGGGCAGACACTGACGTCCGTCCTCCGTCAGATTGATCGGCGTAAAGGGCCCGTCAGGACGGTCGCCTTTACAGACCATCGGCGTACGACGCCAGCCGCGACTGTGCGGATAAAGATAGTAAGTCTTCTTACCCGTAGCCCTATCTTTCACCTCTACAAGATCTGGGGCAAACATCGTGTCCCACTGCCCGTCTACAAACCACGTGAAGATTGGTCCCTCGTCACGCCATTGGTTCAGATCCTCCACGGGAGCCGACCACATGCGGATATCGGGGCCGCAGTAATTAGAATAGTTCACGTCATGCGAGCCGATAATATAGGCACGTAGTTTCCCAGGGTTATCAGGATCTTCAAACACACGGGGTTCGCCGTCAGGCACATGTTCCCACAAGGGGAGATAAGGGTTCTGCGCGTTAGCCGTCACTGTGGCCATCAGCGCCAAAGTTAAGAATAGCAGTTTCTTCATCATGTTTTGTCTATCTAAATATCTAATTGTTTAATCCGATTCTCAATACAAATCCCCCTCTCGGCTGTAGTGTCAGCATCCCTGGCAGTGTGTCCATCTGTCGGATTTCCCAAGGCTGGTCTTGCCGACCGCTATCCAGAAAAGCCTGAATGCTCCTGGCACCTGTGATACCCGTAGTCGTCTGCACGGTCTTTTCTTCGTTGGTACCATTGATTCCTGCGACATACCACACTTTACCACTACGACGGGCAATAACCACACTCTCTCCCGGATAACCACTGATCAGTCGGGTCTCATCCCACACGCTGGGCAACGTCGATAGGAACTTCTGCACCTCCTCGGGCTGGGCGTAATAGCTCTCCGGCTTGTCTGCCAGATGCTGCAGTCCACTCTCATAGAGCACCGTCAACGCCAGCTCATGCGCGTTAGATGTGATATGCGGATGCTGGGAGTCACTGAAAGCACAGGGCGTATAGTCCATCGGCCCTATCACATTGCGCGTAAAGGGCAGCGTGGCATTATGCCGGGCGGCCTGATCGGTAAATGTCGCCACATTGTTATACCACTCTGCGCCATAGACGCCCTCCGTACTCATCAGGTTCGGCCAAGTTCTCTGCCAGCCTCTGGGCACTGTTGCGCCATGGAAGTTCACCAGCAGATGATGACGGGCAGCGCTCTCCAGCAAGTCCAGACAGTAGTCCATATTCATCTGGTTGTCACCCGAGAAGAAGTCGATCTTCACGCCTGCCAC
>JAEENF010000215.1 GCA_016283605.1 Prevotella sp. | reverse complement strand
CAGTCGACAAAGTAAAAACATTAAACATTTTGCAGGATATTGCCATTTTTATCAATTTGGCAACCTTACAATAGTGTTAATTTGTGTAACCCCGCTCGGAAAAGAGCCACTTTTTCAGTGGGCTCTACGGCACGAGGGGGAACGAATCCGGGCTCGCATAAGCCGAGGTGGATGATTAATCCGATGCAAAGTTACACCAAATTCTTGGAAAGATCAAATATCAAGGGCAAAAAAACACCTGATAGTTTGAATTGCTTCAGGGACTACCAGGAATGAACGATGCAAAGATACGATAAATATCTGAATAATCCAAATATTTTCGCATATATTTGCATATATGCCATCATTTTTTCTCTTTTCAAGCCCTTTTTGTGGTGAAACAAGGTCAAATACACATGATCTTGCTGCATTCTCTACCAACGTGATCTATACCATATAGGAACTGGCCGGCGTCTATACCCATCCATTGAAACAAGGTCATCATTCTTGAATAGTTGTTGAGGGTATAGGTTGTGTCAACACATATAGGAAAGCCAAAACATATTGGCTCGTGGTGGGCTATGCGATTACGAATGTTGTTAATGTAATCCAGTTCAAGAAATATCCTTGAATTGTCGATTTGGTTAGCTCTTGTAGACGTTGGCTTATTGGGAAATATGTGAAGTAGATGTCTTCCACAGAGACCATATTGGAGATTATTGAACATGTATTTCCATACGCCAAACTCCATCTCTGATAGTAGTTTGGAATGGGAATATGTACCAGCAGACATTAACCCATCATACGCCTTCTTGATGATTTTGTAGGTCTTGTCAACACGTGAGTTTGCATAAAAAGCACCTCCTGGCAATACCAAATCACGAAGCCAATCATTGCCATAATGGAGCTTCATTTCCTTGTCAATACGGTTACGTAATGTGACCTCAAAACAGCTGATGAGGGCAAACATCTCCTGAGATAATTTCAGGTTGTAACGATAGAGCGTCATGGCTCTTCTGCTTTCATTATTGCATGCAAGCAGGTACTTGCGCATGCGTTGTTGTGAGATAATATCTTCAAATTCTGAATATTTCATATGCTCATTATTTTAGTGCAAAGTTACTAAATTCTTGGCAAATTCCTGCCATCTTTTCCATTTATTTTTGTTTTCTTGGGCACTTTCTCATTTTATCGTAATGGTACATCAAACCAATCGGCGGAAATGCCCATAAATACAGGGCGAGCTTGCTCTTTTTGTGCCCTGCCTATCCCTGAAATGTTACTTTCAGGGGTATTAGGCTGCCCCAACAGAAAAACGATACACTCAAGCAAGCTCATTTTTGAAGACTCGTTTGATGAGCTTAAAGTTGTTGTCGTTGATGATGGAAAAGTCCTTGGCGATGTAGATGTCGGCCACTTCAAAACTGCCAACGTGGTTGAGTGCCTCGTCCACGTCACCTTTGCTGAACTTCATCAGGTTCCTGGATAGGGTGGCAAAAGTGTGGCGGGCCTGATAGAATTCAAGGTCATTGATGCCGACAGATTTGCCAACAGTTTTCAGTCCAATGTTCAGGTTCTTGTTGAAGCCTCCGTAGTCGTTGTAACGCGAGCAGAAATTGAAGACGGTTTTTGTTCCGGCATATTTCTTCATGAGTGGCTTGATAAACGGATGCACTTTCACTTCGATATAGGCTTCATCACTTCTGCGATCTTTGGTCTTCGTCCTGTTGTACTTGATGAAGCCGTTTTTGTAGTTCGTTGCCGAGAACAAATCTACGGAGTTCATCCCCATCAGACAGAACGATAATATAAAGGTATCACGCGCGAGTTGTGCACGGCTTCCTGGTCTGCCTTGATAGTGATAGACTTTCATCAGCTCTTGAAGGGTGAGTGCACGGACTCCTTTCTTCATCACTTGCTTGGGAACTTTGAAGCGGATGAACGGATCGCTTTTGATGACGGTCTTTTCTTCCGTGTTGTATTCGAGCATGGCCTCACGGAACAGATGGCGAATCTCACCCAGGTAAAGTGACTGTGCTCTGGGCTTCTTGGCGAGGTGGTTTTCGAACGCTTTCAGTAGGGTGTAGGTGAGGTCAGAGAAACACAGACTCTCTTTGCCAAGAAATGAGGAAAAGGTGTTGAGCATGCACTGGTAGTTCTTCTTGCCTTTGATGCTGGTGTGTGCCAACCAATTCTTGGCAAAGGCAAAGAAGTCAACGTCCTCTTCTTTCTTGCTGATGGCGGAGGTGATGCGCTGCGCTTTGACTTTGGCATCAAATATTCCAATGCCTTGCATGCAAATCTTCGCCTCCCATTCAAGCCGCATAATCTCTACGGACATGGCCTTCTCACGATTCTTGATTTTCTTTGTGCGTGGAGAGATCTCGGACTCGGCTACTTTGATCTGCGTATTGATACGCTTTTCCAACTTGCCATTTCTAATTCTCAGATAGACGGTTCTCGTCTTGTTGCTACTCAGCTTTCCAAACTCAGTTGTAATCGTTGCCATTTCTAAATCTTTTAAATGATTAAAATTTGTGCCGATTTTGCGCCGATTTTGGCACTTTGCGCTGATTTTGCGCCGATTTTTCACCTTAAAAGTTTGGCTGAGCCCAATAAATTGGAATGACCACTTTCTAAATGAAAATATCGAGAAGCCCTTTATTTGCTGGGATTCTCGATAAATTCTTGGTTGTGACCCCGGTGGGATTCAAACCCACGACCTTCAGAACCGGAATCTGACGCTCTATTCAGCTAAGCTACGGGGCCGTACTTATGAAAAGCGAGTGCAAAGGTACGATAAAAAAGTGAATAGTGAATAGTGAAGAGTGAAGAATTAATTTCATTTAACGAATCGTGTATCCGTGCATTCTGTTAGTAGAAATCAAGAATTTGTGACGTTTTGCAAAAATAATCATCGATTTTCTTGCATTTTAATAATAAATGTGTATCTTTGCAGCCAAAAATAATCATAAACTTAGAAATGGGACAAGTAATCAAACCAGTGATGTACGAACCGCTGCTGGATATGAAGCAGACGGAACAAGGCATCAAACTTATCAAAGAATTCTTCCAGCAGAACCTCTCTACGGAGCTGCGTCTGCGTCGTGTGACGGCACCGCTGTTCGTGCTTAAGGGTCTGGGTATCAACGACGACCTGAACGGTGTGGAGCGTGCTGTGACCTTCCCCATCAAGGACCTGGGCGACGCCAAGGCAGAGGTGGTGCACTCGCTGGCGAAGTGGAAGAGACTGTCGCTGGCAGAGTATAAGATAGAACCGGGCTACGGTATCTATACCGACATGAACGCCATCCGCGCCGACGAGGAACTGGATAACCTGCACTCGCTCTACGTGGACCAGTGGGACTGGGAGGCTGTGATCAACCGCGAAGACCGTACGCTGGCCTTCCTGAAGAATATCGTGGAGCGCATCTACGCCGCCATCCGCAGGACGGAGTATCTGACCTGTGAGACCTATCCGCAGCTGAGGCCTTTCCTGCCGGAGAAAATCCACTTCATACACGCTGAGGAACTGTTGAAAATGTATCCCGACAAGACTCCGAAGGAGCGCGAGGATGCCATCTGCGAGGCTTATGGTGCCGTATTTATAATAGGTATAGGCGGTAAGCTGTCGAACGGTGAGAAGCACGACGGACGTGCACCGGACTATGACGACTGGAGCACTATCGCCGAAGATGGACGTGCCGGACTGAACGGTGACATCTTGATCTGGTATCCGGTGCTGGGACGCTCATTCGAGCTCTCGTCGATGGGTATCCGTGTGGACAAGGAGAGCCTGCTGCGCCAGTTGAAACTGGAGGGTAAGGAGGAACGTGAACAGCTTTACTTCCACCAGCAGCTGCTGAACGATAAGTTGCCGCTGTCAATCGGTGGCGGTATCGGACAGAGCCGTCTCTGTATGGTGCTGTTGCAGAAGGGTCACATCGGTGAGATCCAGGCCAGCATCTGGCCGGACGACATGCGCCAGCAGTGCAAGAAACTGGGCATGAACCTGATTTAAGTAAATGGTGAATAGTTGGCTTAGGCCAATTCGAGATCGAAGGCCTGCCGTAGAGCTTCTACGGCAGGATTTTTTTCGCGCATCTGCTCGAACTGCTCCCTGCGGGTGAGGATCTTCACCTCAGCGGGTTTCTCGCTGACAAGGATGGTGAGCGTCAGTTGACTGTTGTTCAGGTAGATCTGCAAGGTCTTGAGGATGCTCTTGAAAATGCGGTCGATATCCTGTTTGACAAGGGCATTGTCGACGGTGACTTCCACCGCAGTCCCCTCGGTGATGACGGGGGTCATGTTCTTCATACGGGCCGCGATGCCGCTGTGCTCCTGAGGCATGCGGTTGCACATCGAGAGCCACTGCAGCTCCAGGTCTTCCTGCGTAAAGGGCATATCAGTCCTGGGACGGTTGGAATTGTCGGCTGGAGTACCTGGGATGATGTTCATCTTGCCGGACTTCTTGTCGTTGTTGCGGAGGTTGCTCCAGGAGAAACCGAGGCCGCCAAGCTTGATGCCAGGTTTAGGGCTTGGAGCTTGGAGTGGAGAGTTCCCTACCGCTGTGGATTTTTCCTGCGGAGCGGAAGCGGGATGGGGGGATGCGACAGGCTTAGCCGCGGCTACCTGCGGGGCCGCTGTCTGGGGCTGAGTCGACTGTCGGATCAGATGCTTAAACAGGGATTTTAATCTTCTGGGGCTACGCCCCGCGC
The DNA here is from genome assembly GCA_016283605.1 of Prevotella sp. Taxonomy (GTDB): domain Bacteria; phylum Bacteroidota; class Bacteroidia; order Bacteroidales; family Bacteroidaceae; genus Prevotella. The sequence continues at coordinate 18,091 of JAEENF010000215.1, read as the reverse complement.
TGGCGCTGTCGTCGGCCTGCGTGATCTGCGCGATCTCGATGAGCGTCAGCTCTACAAGCAAACGCTTGTTGCTGGACTGACGGTAGTTGATGTCGCACTGGTTCATCAGCCGCAGGGCCTGATAGAGGAAACGGGTGTCGATTTTTTTTGCCTGTTCCTGATAGCGCTGGCGCTGTTGGTCGCTGACCTCGAGCAGGGGCAGCGTCTGCGGGTCCTTTGCCATCAGTACGTTACGTACATGCTTGGCCAGCCCCTGAATGAGCAGTCCACCGTCGAAACCTTTGTTGATGACACCGTTGAGCAGTACCATCACATCGCTCACCTTATTATTAATAGAGAGGTCGATAATCTGGAAGTAGTTCTCGGCATCGAGGACGTTCAGGTCTTCGATGACTTTCTGGTAGGTGATGTTCCCCTGACAGAAGGAGGCCGCCTGGTCGAAGATGGAGAGGGCATCGCGCATACCGCCGTCGGCCTTCTCGGCGATGACGGCGAGGGCCTCTTCCTCATAGGTGATACCCTCCTGTCCGGCCACATGCTTCAGGTGGTCGATGGTGTTGCGGACGGTCATGCGCTCGAAGTCGTAGATCTGACAACGGCTCAGGATCGTTGGTAGGATCTTGTGCTTCTCGGTGGTGGCGAGGATGAAGATGACGTGTGCGGGCGGCTCTTCGAGGGTCTTCAGGAAGGCGTTGAAGGCTGCGGTGGAGAGCATGTGCACCTCGTCGATAATGAAGACCTTGTAACGTCCGAGCTGCGGCGGGATGCGCGTCTGCTCCATCAGGGTCTTGATGTGCTCGACGGAGTTGTTTGATGCCGCGTCGAGCTCGAAGATGTTCAGCGAGCGTTGCTCATTGAACGACTGACAACTCTCACATTCATTACAGGCCTCGCCCTCTGCCGTAGGATTTTGGCAGTTGATGGCTTTGGCGAAGATACGGGCGCACGTGGTCTTTCCCACACCTCGGGGACCGCAGAAGAGGTAGGCGTGTGCAAGTTTTCCGCTCTTCACGGCATTCTTCAGCGTAGTGGTCAGCGCCGCTTGTCCTACGACGGTGTCGAAGGAAACAGGGCGATACTTTCGTGCCGAAACGATATATTCCATACGTGTTTTTAGAAATTATGGTGCAAAGATACAAAATAATTCATAATTTATAATTATTAATTCATAATTATTTTGTAATTTTGCAGACGAATATGGATGTATTAAGTAACATTAAGACATTGGCCTTGAAAGTGTGGCGCTCGCAGGCGCTGAAGTACACGGTGGTCGTGGTGCTGGGAGTCCTGATCGTAGGATTCCTCGATGAGAACAGTGTGATGAGTCATCTGAAGAACCAGCGTCGCATCGCTCTCTTGGAGGAGGAGATCGCCGAGTACAACGCCAACTTCGAGCGCGACCAGGCTCAGATTCGCGAACTGGACCGTAATCCGAAGGCAATGGAAAAGATAGCCCGTGAGCGCTACTTCATGAAGGCCGACGATGAGGACATCTTTGTGCTGAGCGATGACAACCGTGTCCCCCAACCGATAGTAAGCCATGAGACCGCTGAGTAAACTTCAGAACACGATCTTTTTGGTAGGCGGGCTGCTCATGGTCATCGGTGCGGGCTCGAGTCTGCTCATGTGGCGCTGGGCGCCCTACCTCTTTGCCGTCGGTGCCCTCGGCTTTGCCTCGATGCAGATGTTGCAGCGCTATGAGGGAAAAAATGTTACCATACGTCGTCTCAGACGGATGATGCTGATTAGCGATGTGCTCTTCTTGCTGGCGGCTCTGCTGATGTTCGCCAGTCAGGGGAACGTCTTCGGGTTGAGTCACATCACCTATGTACAATACATTTATAATAAGTGGGTCGTCGTGTTGCTTATCGCAGCCATCCTGCAACTGTATTCTTCGCACAGAATTGGTCACGAACTGCAGAAAGAACAATAAAAAAGACTAAAAGTTTGCGCAAATGTTTTAAAATGCGCAAATTTTTTTTTCTACTTCGTAAATACGTAGTACATTTGCAGGCGAAAACAATAAGTTATGAACAAAATAATATACGCATTAGTTGCTGCCGTTGTGCTGGCCTCGTGTGCTGAATCCTACAATATTCAGGGTTCATCGACCGTATCGTCGCTCGATGGAAGCAAACTCTATCTGAAGACCGTCAAGGACCAGGAACTGAAAAACCTAGATTCTTGCGACGTGGTTCATGGCAAGTTCCGCTTTGCAGGACTCTTGGACACCGTCCGTATGGCCAGTCTCTTTATGGACGATGAGAGCATTATGCCCATTGTCGTGGAGAAGGGCGAGATAGAGATCAGGATAGATAATACGAGCCAGAAAGTTAGCGGTACGCCGCTGAACGATAAACTCTATGACTTCATCACCCTGCACAACCAGCTGAACAACGAGATGAACGAACTCTCGCACAAACAGAGTCAGATGTTGCTGGAAGGTGAGGATGAAGAGACCATCAACCAGCAGCTGACCGTAGAGGCAGCGATTATCGCCCAGCGCGAGGACAGTCTGGTGACGAACTTCATCGTCGACAACTTCGACAATGTGCTGGGTCCCGGTGTGTTTATGATGATGACTGCTTCGTATCCTTATCCGGTATTGACACCACAGATAGAGGATATCATGAGCAAGGCCTCGAAGAAATTCAAGGACGATCCCTACGTGAAGGAGTACTATCGTGCGGCCAACGAGATTCAGGCCCGTGAGAACGGACTGGTGGACGATACGGGTGCCCAGCCTGCACCTCCCGCCGCTGTGACGCCCGCTCTGCCGGAGCTCCCCAAAGACTCGCTGCACGTGCCCCTGACTAATCTGCCGCAGAAATGAGGACCATCATTCAGGGCGGAACCATTGTCAACGAAGGAAAGGCTTTCGATGGTACTATCATCATCGAAGATGAGAAGATAAAGGAGATTGTTACAGGAAACGTTAATCCCGAAGTATCGACTGACACGGTCATAGATGCTTCGGGATGTTTTGTACTCCCAGGTGTCATCGACGATCATGTGCATTTCCGTGAGCCAGGTCTGACGGAGAAGGCCGACATCGAGAGTGAGAGCAAGGCTGCGGCCGCCGGCGGTGTGACAACCTATTTCGATATGCCGAATACCGTTCCGCAGACGACGACGCTGGAGGCACTTGAGGAGAAGTTTAGACTGGCTGCTGGGAAGAGTCATGTGAACTATAGTTTCTTCTTTGGGGCTACGAATGATAATGTGGCACTGTTCGACCAGCTCGATGAGCACCGTATTCCTGGTATTAAACTGTTTATGGGCAGTTCGACGGGAAATATGCTGGTGGATCGCAGAGCATCGCTGGAACGTATCTTCGCTTCTGCCCGTCTGCCGATCATGACGCATTGTGAAGATACGGAGATCATCAACCGTAATATGGCAGCAGCGAAACAGCAGTATGGCGAGGATCCGAAGGTGGAGCATCATCCGGAGATCCGCAGCGAGGAGGCCTGTTATGAGAGTACCCGTCTGGCTGTAGAACTGGCCAAGAAATACGATGCCCGTCTGCATGTTGCCCACCTCACCACCGCCAGAGAGCTTGAACTGTTTGATAAATGTTCAATGTTCAATGTTCAATGTTCAATGATAACCGCTGAGGCTACGGTGAGTCATCTCTATTTCTCCGACCGCGACTATGCTGCCCTGGGTACGCGTATCAAGTGTAATCCGGCGATAAAGACCGAACGCGACCGCGAGGCACTGCAACAGGCTGCCAACGATGGTCGGATTACTGTTGTCGGCACAGACCACGCGCCTCACTTGCTGTCGCAGAAAGAGGGCGGTTGTGCATGTGCGGCCAGCGGTATGCCAATGATTCAGTTCTCGCTCGTCACGATGCTGGAACTCGTAGACAAGGGCGTATTCTCGCTGGAACGTCTGGTGGAACTGATGTGCCACAACCCGGCCCGACTCTTCGAGGTGCGGCAGAGAGGTTTTATCCGCGAGGGTTATCAGGCAGATCTGGTGCTGGTGCGTCCTCATACGTCTTGGGTGTGCACCAAGGACGTTATCCTGAGCAAGTGCGGGTGGAGTCCGATGGAGGGACACATGTTCCTGTGGCGAGTAGAACAGACGCTCTGCAACGGACATACCGTTTACCGTAACGGTGAGGTAGACACAGACAATATTGGACAGCCTGTCATGTTCAGATGAAGATTACCTACGAGATATCCCAAATCGTACCTTATATCAACTGGGTGTATTTCTATTATGCCTGGGGGATTCATAGCCGTCCTGAAGCAGAACAGCAGAAACTGCGTCAGGAGGCTGAGGAAGCGTTACAGCTGATAGAAGACCGATATCATACGTATGCGCTTTTTGAACTCTATGAGGCCTGTAGCGATGGGGATGATATTATGGTGTCCCGAGGTGTGGGGAGTGAGGCGTGTAGCGTGAGGATTCCCTGCCTGCGACAGCAGCAAGGTAATCCGCCCTTTTACTGCCTTTCAGACTTTATCAGTCCTCACTCTTCGAAACTCGGCGTCTTTGCAACCTCTGTGGATCACGGCTTTGAGAACGACTTTGATGCTGACCCTTATCAGAAAATGCTGATGCAGTTGTTGGCTGACCGTCTGGCAGAGGCTACGGCAGAAAGAATGCATGAGGAAGTGAGAAAACACTACTGGGGCTATGCACCTGACGAGAACCTCTCTATTGCTGAGATGCAGGTAGAGAAATTTCAGGGCATCCGTCCTGCGGTGGGCTATCCCTCGTTGCCGGATACCAGTCTGAACTTCGTCATCGACGAATTGTTGGATATGAAACAAATCGGCATCCGTCTGACGGAGAGTGGGGCGATGAAACCTCATGCCAGTGTATCGGGACTGATGATGGCACATCCCCAAGCGCAGTATTTTTCTTTAGGGAAGATTGGGGAAGACCAGCTTCATGATTATGCCCGTCGTCGGGGGCTGCCTGTAGAGGTGGTCAGAAAATTTCTCGCAGCCAATCTCTAACGTTTCAATTGGATCAGCACAATCTCACCAGGAGCATCGAAGCGGAAGGGAATCAGTCCGCCAAGACCTGCTGTGACGAAAAGCGACTGAGAGCCTTCGTGATACCAGCCGTTGAACTCTTTACCTGTGAGTGACATCGGACACCAGTCAAACAGCGCAAACTGCATCTTGTGGGTATGGCCTGAGAGCGTGAGTTGGGCGCGACCATCGGGGATAATCTTTCTGCGCCAAGAGGAGGGATCGTGTTCGAGAAGGATGGTGAAGCCTTGTGTGCCAGAGAGGGTTTTGCTGATATCACCCTTCTGGGGGAAATGCTTTCCGTCGCCGTCGTTTTCCATTCCTGCGATAACGAGATGATCCTTGCCGCGTTGGATCACCTTGTGGTCATTCAACAACACTGTCCATCCTAATTGTCGTTCCAGACTGATGATCTCTTTGCAGTTGGCAGCTTTCTCGGCATCGCTACACGATACGTATTGAGCATAGTCGTGATTGCCTAAGACAGAATAGATGCCGTCCTTCGCTTTCAGGGTCGAGAGAATGTCCATCTGTTTGTAGAGTTCCTTGGGCTGAAGATTCTGGAGGTCGCCAGTGAAGACAATCATATCGGGACGCAAGGCGCTGATGCTGTCGACGGCTCTTTGCAACATCCACTGCCGACTGCCTGTCAACGTGCCGACGTGGGCATCGGAGAACAATACGATCTTATAATTATTGAAGGCTGAGGGCAGGTCAGGGGAACTGTAGGTATGACGATTGACTTCCAACTTCTGGAAACCTACGAAAGAACCGTAGATGATGATATACCAGATGAGTGGAACGAGTATTGCACCGATAAGGTTGCCGTAGTTACGTTTACTACGAAACAGTTTGCAAGTTCCCAGACCTAGGATGGAAAAAAGTACATAAACCAGTTTGGGAATCGCGATGAGTCCCAACAGCAACAGGTATATATATAATATGGTGGGGTCGTCGGGGATAAAATCTTTCTCGTAAGTCAGTTTCACTGTCAGTGCCGTCAGCAGAATACTGGGCAACCAGTGCAGTAGTCGCTTACTTGTAGAGTATTTGTGACGCCAATAGTGCTGGTCGAGATACAGGTCGGGTATCAGGATCAGCAACAGGAAGAGATAAGGTGCTCGTGAAATCATTGGTCAGGGTTTTCAACAAATCCTTGATACTTCGGGTCGAGGGCCGACATGACAGAGTCGTAGGCCTGGCGCATTGTAGCATCGACATTCTCGGGTCCTTTGCCGATGGGGTAGATCGGCTCGTGGATAGTCAGGCGCAAGGGATGCCAGTCGACGAGATTAAGGAACCCCTTTGTACGCGGCAGGACATCGAAGGAGCCGTTGATGGTCAGGGGAACAACGGGTAACTGCAACTCATCAGCTAGGGCAAAGGCGCCTTTTCTGAACTTCCCCATGTGGCCGGTAAACGAACGGGCTCCTTCAGGGAAGACCGTCACAGAGTAACCCTCTTGCAGGATCTCACGGGCTGTATCGTAAGTCTTCTTGATGGCTTTGGGACCGCTCTTGTCGACGAAAATCTGGTGGGACTTCCTACAGGCATAGCCTAAGAAGGGAATCTTGCCTAACTGTTGCTTCATCATCCACTTGAAATTGCGTCCCAGATGGCCATAGATCAGGAAAATATCGAAGATGCCCTGATGATTTGCCACGAAGACATAACTCTGTTTCTTTTCCAAATTCTTCTCTCCTTCAACCTTTACTGGCAGCAGGAAAGCCTTGAGAATGATTTTTCCCCACCAATGGCCTGGAACATAACTCCAGAAATGGCCGTTGCCGATGGTTGTGCCAATACCTACCTCCAGAGCTGTGACAATCGTCCACAGCACCAATACGGGAAAAGCAATAAAGATCTGATAAACTTTATATAATAAGGAAATCATAATGTTTCTAATCAACTATATTCGGATATTTTCTCGTCATACCGTCCCAACGGAGACGCATCACACCGAAGAATGCCTCGCCGAAGATGCCACCAGACATCTTGCTGACGCCCTCGCGACGATTGACGAAGATAACACTTACCTCCTTGATCTTGAAACCAATTTTATAAGCAGTGTATTTCATCTCAATCTGGAAACCGTAGCCCTTGAAACGGATCTTTTCGAGTTCGATGGTCTTAAGCACACGACGCTTGTAGCACTTAAATCCCGCTGTAGTGTCGTGAACCTTGAAACCTGTGACAATGCGCACGTATTTCGAAGCGAAATAACTCATCAGTACACGCCCGATAGGCCAGTTGACGACATTTACCCCACTGACGTAACGGCTACCGATGGCCAGATCGTAGCCCTCGTCGTGACAGGCTGAATAGAGACGGGGCAGATCGTTGGGGTCGTGACTGAAATCGGCATCCATCTCGAAAATGTAGTCGTAGTTGTGTTCCAAAGCCCACTTGAAGCCCATGATATAGGCTGTACCCAGTCCCAGTTTACCGCTGCGTTCGAGGATAAACAACCGATCGCTGAATTCCTCAGACATCAGTCCTTTCACGATAGCTGCTGTACCATCAGGTGATCCGTCATCGATGACGAGAATATGGAAACACTTTTCCAAACCGAACACGGCTCGGATGATTTTCTCGATGTTTTCCTTTTCGTTATACGTTGGAATGATAACGATACTGTCGCTTGAATGCATATTCTGAGTTATTACGCTGCAAAGATACTATAAAAGTTAGGAAAAGTGAAAAGTGAAAAGTGAAAAGTATTGTCCTTTAACTCCCTTTAACTCCTTTGACTCCCTTAACTCCTTCTTTTTTTGTACCTTTGCACACAATTTCGAATGAATATACAGGAATTAGAGAAATTATATGCACAGTTGCCGCAGGTGTCGGCACTGGCGAATGAGTTGGGGAAATCTTCGGTTCGGACAGTTTTCCTCGATGGCTTATTGGGTTCCAGTGCCCCGATGCTCTTCGGAAGTTTGGCTTTGAAGTGTAAGACGCGACTGTTGTTTATCCTCCAGGATGCTGAGGAGGCGGGGTATTTCTATCACGACCTGACACAGCTGATGGGTACTCAGGACGTTCTGTTCTTCCCGTCAAGCTACCGTCGTGCCATAAAATATGCCCAGCGTGATTCTGCTAACGAGATCCTCCGCACAGAAGTCCTCGCCAGACTCTCAGCTCTCAACTCTCAACTCTACATCGTCACCTATCCCGAGGCGCTGGCTGAGATGGTGGTGTCGAAGAAGACGCTGGACACGAGGACGCTGACGCTGGAGAAAGACCAGACCATCTCTGTCTCGGATATTGCGAAGACCTTGCATGAATTTGGCTTTAGAGAGGTCGATTACGTGTATGAACCTGGACAGTTCGCCCTACGTGGCTCTATTCTTGACGTCTATTCCTATAGTTGTGAATTTCCCTATCGTGTCGATTTCTTTGGTGATGACATCGACTCCATTCGTACGTTTGAGGTGGAGGATCAGTTGTCGAAGGAACAGCGGGATAGGGTAGAGATCGTACCTGAGCTGGCTATGGCAGAGGATAAGGTCTCGTTTATGTCGTTTGTTCCCGAGGATGTCGTACTGGTGACGAAGGACTATTTCTATGTTCGTGATGCTATCGATCGCGTTTACGAGGAGGGCTTCTCCTCGCAGGCTAGGATGGAACAATTGGAGCAGGCCACCGAGATGGAACAGAAGGAGATTGAACAGCAGATGCGCAAGGAGTCGCAGCTGATCACAGGGACGCAGTTTATGTCTGATGCTCAGAATTTCCGCCGGATCGAATTCGGTCACCGCCCCTCAACGCTCAGCTCTCAATTCTCAACTCTCAACTTTCACATCACCGTTCAGCCGCTCTTTCATAAAAATTTCGACCTGCTGACAAAGTCTTTCGAGGATTATCTGCTGCAGGGCTACCAGATTTTTGTTTTGGCAGACAGTCAGAAACAAAACGAACGACTGAAGGATATCTTTGCCGAGAAGGCTAAAGATATTGTCTTTACTCCTGTGGAAAAGACGCTCCATGAGGGCTTTGCCGATGATGACCTGCGCATCTGCGTCTTTACCGACCATCAGATCTTTGACCGTTTCCACAAGTATAACCTCAAGAGTGACAAGGCTCGTAGCGGTAAGATGGCACTCACGCTGAAGGAAATCCAACAGTTTGAGATTGGTGATTTCGTAGTGCATGTCGATCACGGCGTGGGTAAGTTCGGTGGACTGGTTCGGATGCCGGTCAAGAATGCTGCTGGGGAAGATGTCTATCAGGAAATGATAAAGATCCTCTATCAGCATGGAGACTCCATCTACGTCTCGATACATTCACTCTATAAAGTGTCGAAATACCGTTCGCAGGATGGCGGCGAGGGGCCTCGTCTGTCCACACTCGGCACAGGACAGTGGGAGAAACTTAAGGAGCGTACCAAGAAACATATCAAGGACATTGCCCGCGACCTGATCAAACTCTATGCGAAGCGTCGTCGTGAGAAAGGCTTTGCCTTCAGCCACGACAGTTATCTGCAACATGAACTTGAGGCCAGTTTCCTTTATGAGGATACGCCTGACCAGTTGAAAGCCACGCAAGACGTGAAGGCGGATATGGAGATGGCTAAGCCGATGGACCGTCTGGTCTGTGGCGATGTGGGTTTTGGTAAGACTGAAGTGGCCGTGCGTGCAGCCTTTAAGGCGGCTACTGATGGTAAGCAGGTGGCAGTGCTCGTGCCTACAACCGTATTGGCCTATCAGCATTTTCGCACTTTCTCCAGTCGTATGAAGGATATGCCGGTACGGGTAGATTATCTGACGCGGGCCCGTACAACTAAACAGACTACTGAGTTGTTGAAGGATTTGGCAGAAGGTAAGATTGATATTATCATCGGTACACATAAACTGATCGGTAAGACGGTGAAATTTAAGGATCTCGGTCTGCTGATTATTGATGAGGAACAGAAATTCGGTGTCTCTACGAAGGAAAAACTGCGTCAGATGAAATCGAATGTGGATACTCTGACGATGTCTGCAACCCCAATTCCCCGTACGCTTCAGTTCTCACTCGTCGGAGCTCGCGACCTAAGTGTGATACAGACACCACCGCCTAATCGCTATCCTATTCAGACGGAGATACATACCTTTGGCGCGGAGATTATCGCTGATGCCATCAATTTCGAGATGTCGCGTAACGGACAGGTCTATTTCGTCAATAACCGCATCAGTGACCTCACCCATATCGCTGAGATGATCCACAAATATATCCCTGATGCCCGTATTGCCATTGGTCATGGGCAGATGAAGCCCGAGGAACTTGAGAAAATTGTGCTCGACTTCTCCAATTACGATTACGACGTGCTGCTTTCTACAACCATCGTGGAGAATGGTATCGATATCCCCAATGCCAATACGATTATCATCAATGGGGCTCATAACTTTGGACTCTCAGACTTGCATCAGATGCGAGGTCGTGTGGGACGCGGCAACCGCAAGGCCTTCTGTTATCTGCTTGCACCACCGTTGGCGGCACTTCCTCCTGAGTCACGTAGAAGACTTGAGGCACTCGAGAACTTCTCTGACCTTGGATCTGGCATCAATATCGCCATGCAGGATCTCGATATTCGAGGTGCCGGCAATCTTCTGGGGTCCGAACAATCGGGTTTCATCTCCGACCTCGGTTATGAAACCTATCAGAAGATTCTCAATCAGGCGATGACGGAACTTAGAAATGAAAGCGTAGAGTTCTTGCGTCCCTCCGGTAGCAAGCCAGCAGAGTTGGAGCGCACTACCGCTGAAGATGGTAGCGCAAAAGGGGCTGCGGTTGCAAACTCTCAACTCTCAACTCTCAGTTCTCAACTCTCCTTTGTCGATGATTGTGCCCTCGAATCCGATATCGAGATGTACTTCCCCGATCAGTATGTCCCCAGCGACTCGGAACGTATGCTGCTTTACCGTGAACTCGACAACCTCGCCAACAGCCATCACCTCGAAAACGATCTGGAGGCCTATCGCAAACGGCTGGTTGACCGTTTCGGCGTGATTCCAAAGGTGGCAGAGGAATTGATTAATGTCGTACCTCTTCGTGTGCTGGGCAAACAGATGGGTATTGAGAAGATTATGCTGAAGCAGCAGAAGATGTACCTCTACTTCGTCAGTAATCCGGATAGCCTCTATTATCAGAGTGAGGCTTTTGGCAGCATCCTCAATTACGTATCGAAACATCCTCGGCAGTGCAATTTCCGCGAGGCGAATGGAAAGCGTTCTGTCGTGATAGCTTCTGTGGCTTCCGTGACGGAATCTCTGAAAATCTGTCGTGCAATTGTGACAGATTGACAGAATATTTTTCTCTGGCATTCTTATTGCTTTACCCCTAGTGAGAGCCGAAGGGTAATCGTTAAAATAGTTAACATGTTTAATTTATAAAAATAGAATTAGGAGGTAAAGATTATGATGCCAGTAATGAGAAGTAACAGTTGGATTCCTAGTGTGTTCAATGATCTGTTTGATACGGACTTTATGCCGAAGGCAAACTGCACGGCTCCAGCTATCAATGTGAAAGAAAGTGACAAAGCCTATACCGTTGAGTTGGCTGCACCGGGCATGAAGAAGGAGGACTTCAACGTTCATATCAATGATGAGGGCAACCTGATTATCAAGATGGAGAGCAAGCAGGAGAAGAAAGACGAGGACAAGAACACTCGCTACCTGCGTCGTGAGTTCTCTTACTCAAAGTTCGAGCAGACACTGATTCTGCCGGATGATGTGAAGAAGGAAGATATCTCCGCTAAGGTTGAACACGGTGTCCTCACCGTCGAACTTCCCAAAGTCATTGAAGAGAAAGTAAAGGTATCACGCCAGATTGATATCGCATAAGTTGTTTTAGATTTGTGGTTAAAAACGAAGCCCCGCCAATCGGCGAGACTTCATTGATTATTACTGTTTGTCGAGTTCTGCGAGGTTTTCTGCAATCATCTCGTCGGTAACTGTGTAGTTCTGTAGGTCGCCCTTGATGAATGCCTCGTACGACGGCATATCGATGAGTCCATGACCGGAGAGGTTGAAGAGGATGACTTTCTCTTCGCCTGTCTCTTTGCATTTTTTTGCCTCACGGATAGTAGCGGCAATGGCATGGGTGCTCTCAGGTGCGGGGATGATGCCCTCGGTACGGGCGAAGAGCATACCTGCCTCGAAAGTCTCAAGCTGAGGAATGTCGACACCATGCATGTAGCCGTCCTTGATAAGTTGCGAGATAATCATGCCAGCACCATGATAGCGCAGACCACCGGCATGGATGTTAGAGGGCTTGAAGTTATGCCCCAGGGTGTACATCGGCAGCAGTGGGGTATAACCGGCCTCGTCACCGAAGTCGTAGCGGAACTGACCGCGTGTCAGCTTCGGACAGCTGTCGGGCTCTGCAGCAATGAACTCCGTATGGCGCTCGCCGCTCAGGTTGTGACGCATGAAGGGGAATGAGATACCACCGAAGTTGGAACCACCACCGAAGCAGCCAATCACGATGTCGGGATATTCGCCGGCCATCTGCATCTGCTTCTCGGCTTCCAGACCGATGATAGTTTGGTGGAGACCTACGTGATTCAGCACAGAACCCAGTGTGTATTTACAATTAGGTGTCGTCGTAGCCAACTCAACAGCCTCAGAGATAGCGGTGCCAAGAGAACCTGAGTGGGTGGGATCCTTTGTCAGGATGTCCTTGCCAGCACGGGTCGACATCGATGGAGAACCGGTAACCACAGCACCAAAGGTGCGCATAATCGAAGAACGATAAGGCTTCTGTTGCATGGTAATCTTCACCTGATAGACAGCGCAGTCGAGTCCGTAGATTTTGGCAGCATACGAAAGGGCAGCACCCCACTGACCAGCACCGGTCTCAGTGGTGACGTTCTTCGTGCCTTCCTGCTTGGCATAATAGCATTGTGGAAGAGCCGAGTTGATTTTGTGTGAACCTAAGGGGTTGGTTGACTCGTTCTTGAAATAGATGTGGGCAGGGGTACCCAGTGCCTCTTCAAGGGCATAGGCACGTACCAACGGGGTAGAACGATAGTACTTGTATTTCTCGAGCACGTCCTCAGGAATGTCTATCCAACGGTGTTCAGTGTCCAGTTCCTGCACACAGCACTCTCTTGGGAAGATGTGTGCAAGGTCATCAACGCCAAGGGGCTGTTTAGTAGCAGGGTGGATAGGTGGCATGGGTTTATTAGGCATGTCGGCCTGAATGTTGTACCATTGTGTAGGAATCTCACTCTCCTGAAGGAGGAATTTTTTCTGTTTAGCCATAATGTTAAGTTTTGGGGATTAAGATATCCGCCTGCAAAGGTACAACTTTTTATGGAGTTAAAGGAGTTAAAGGAGTTAAAGGGAGTTAAAAGGTATTACTTTTTTTGTGTGAGGCTCTCCATGAATTCCTTGGGTTGGATGCCAAAATATCTCTTGAAACAGGTAGAGAAGTATTTGGGGTCCTGGAACCCTACCTTGTATGCAAGGTCGCTGACGCGCATGTTGGGGTCTTTTTCCGCTAGTCGGTGTGCCTCTTTCATACGGACGTCGCGGATGAAGGTGGTGACATTCATACCGGTGATGGCACGAAGCTTATTGTAAAGGGTCGATGAACTGGCACCCATGTCAGCGGCAAAGGCTTTACGATCGTATTCGCTGTCCTCAAGATGCTCATGGACGCAGTTGAGGGCCTTTTCCAGAAAAAGTTGTTCTGGAGTTAGGACGATTTCCTGATTGTCACCATTGTCCTGACCTGTTCTCTGGTTATAGTCTTGTAAAGTACGTCTGCGATTCTCAATGATGTTGTCGATATGTAGTTTCAACTCGCTTAGACGAAATGGTTTGTTAAGATAATCGTCGGCACCGGTCTTAAGCATTTCCTCCTCGTCTTCTTTCTGAGTCTTGGCGGTCAATAAGATGATGGGAAGTTTGCTGAAGTTGGGACTTTCCTTGAGTTTACGAGTCAGCTCGAAACCGTCCATCTCCGGCATCATCACATCAGAAACGATGAGGTCGAGTGGTGTCTTGTGGACAATCTTGAGGGCTTCCTTGCCGTTTTGGGCTAACAGGACGTGGTAATGGTTCTTCAGCATGTTATGCATCAGCATGAGTAGTTCCGGACTGTCCTCTACAATCAGAATGCGGTAGGCATCGTCGACCAATAATCCGCTGGTGTTTGTTTCGACATTAATGTCTGGAGCTTTCAATGTGATACCTGTAATGACTTCATTGGGGATGGTCAGACTGATTTTGTGCTTCTCATCAATCTGATTGGCCTTGAAGGATTCCTTGGTAATAGGAATGCTGATGGTGAAGGTGGTTCCAATACCTTCTTTACTTTCACAACTGATGGAACCTTTATGCAGGTGTATAAGGTCTCGTGTCAAGGCCAGACCGAGTCCAGTGCCGATGGTCTTGTGCTGACGGTGTTCGTCGTCGTAGAAACGCTGGAAGATTTTTTTTATCTTTTCCTTGGGAATGCCACAGCCTGTATCGCGTACCTCTATATATAATACGTCATAATTACGACTGGTCCAGGCGCGGAGGTTTACTTCGCCTTCGTCGGTGAATTTGGCCGCATTCGACAGTAGGTTGTAGATAATCTTGTCTAACTTGTCGGTGTCTATCCAGCCCATCATGCTTTGCGGAATGCATTCGATGGAAAATCTTAAGTGCTTCTTGTCTATGAGTGGTTTTAAACAAAGGGCTGTGTTGTAAATGTATTGCATGACATCACCTTGGGCAACCACGAGTTTCAGTTCGTGAGTCTGTGACTTGCTGGTTTCATGGATTTGTTGGAGAAGACGGACCATGCGGTGGATGTTAAATTGCATAAGATCATACTCTTTGTCATGTTGAGGCGCTTCTTCACGTAACAGATCCACTGAGGCAGATATGACGGTAAGTGGCGTCAATAATTCATGGGCGATATTGGTAAAGATTTGGGCCATTTGCTGTCGTTGTCTGACACGAATATTGTGTCTATAGACCTCTCTTCCAAGGAAGAAAGCTGCTGCCATGATGGCTAAAAAGCCTATAATCAGTAATAATAGTAGGTCCATTTCGACTGTTTTTGATGGCACAAAGGTAAAAAAAATAATTGTATTTCCAACTTTTTTCGAGAAAAAGATGCATTTATAAGTCTAAAAAAGTAGAAATTCTGTGAATTTAGGTCGAAAATCCGTTAGATAACGAATTTTAAACCTCAAATAATTATTAATCGACCTATATATTGATGAATTAGTCTATCTTTGCAGCAGAAAAAGATTTTTAATGGTTAAGGTTTATGGTTGATTAATTTAGTTTTTTAAAGTTAACAAGGAAAAGGCTCGTTGTGAAACGGGCCTTTTCTTTTTGTATGATGCGTAATATTTTATCGATTAAGAAGGAAACGTTCCGCTTCGATGGCGGCCTGACAACCGGACCCAGCAGCAGAGATGGCTTGTCGGTAGATGGGGTCGGCACAATCACCGGCTACGAATATCCCTGGGATTTTTGTCCTGGGTGTGCCGTTAATCTTCTTTAGGTAACCTGTCTCGTCTGTATCAAGCCATTCCTTGAAGATGTCCGTATTTGGCTTATGACCGATAGCGAGGAAGAAACCGTCGATGGCTATATCGACCAACTCTTCATCAGGTTCGCCCTTACGCTTGACGAGGTGGGCGCCTTCAACACCGTTCTCACCATATAAACCAACGGTGTTGTGCTCGAAAAGAATCTCGATATTTTCTGTTTCACGTACGCGTTGCTGCATAACCTGAGATGCACGAAGGAAGGGCTTGCGGACAATGAGATAGACCTTCTTGGCGAGTCCAGACAGATAGAGCGCATCTTCACATGCTGTGTCACCACCACCCACAACAGCCACGGTCTTCTTGCGGTAGAAGAAACCGTCACAGGTAGCACAGGCTGAAACGCCTTGTCCATTGTACTTACGTTCGTCATCAAGACCAAGATATTTTGCTGAGGCTCCTGTAGCAATGATTACGGTATCGGCAACGATTTCAGTGCCGTCTTCGGCAGTACAGATATAAGGTGATTTGGTGAAATCAACCTTTACGATCTCACCATCACGGATGTCGGTCCCGAAGCGTTCTGCTTGTTCACGGAGGTCCATCATCATCTGATTGCCATCAACACCCTGAGGGTAGCCTGGGAAGTTCTCCACTTCTGTGGTCTGCGTCAACTGACCACCAGGTTGCATACCACTATACTCTATAGGACTCAGGTTAGCGCGGCTAGCATAAATGGCAGCGGTATACCCTGCGGGTCCGCTGCCTATAATCAAACATTTGGTCTTTTCCATATTAATGTAACAGTTGCTCAATCTGAGCAGCGATGTTTTCAATCTTCTCCGTGGGTTCGAAACGGGCGACAACCTGTCCTTTCTTGTTGATAAGGAATTTGGTAAAATTCCATTTGATGTCAGGTTTCTGCTTGTAGTCTGGGTCAGATTTCGTCAACATATCGTCGAGGATATGGGCAATTGGGTGATCCATGTCCCAACCAGCAAAACCTTTCTCATTCTGGAGAAATATGTAAAGGGGGTCGGCATCGTCACCATTGACCTTAATCTTCTTGAAGCGCGGGAATTCTGTGCCGAAATTCAGTTTGCAGAATTCATGGATGCTGTCGTCTGTGCCTGGAGCCTGCTGTCCGAACTGGTTACAGGGGAAATCGAGGATCTCGAAACCCTGGGCGTGATACTTCTCGTAGAGTTTCTCCAGTTCGTCGTATTGAGGGGTGAATCCACATTTGGTTGCTGTATTTACAATCAGCAACACCTCATTGGCGTATTCTTTCAAAGATACGTCCTTACCTTTTCTGTCTTTGACAGAGAAATCATAAATGGTTTTCATTTGCTATTTTACTAAATGTGTAGTTTCTACGCTACAAAGATAACTATTTTTTCGTGAATAGTGAATAGTGAATGGTGAATACTTGTTGTGTCTTCGTATTTTTTAACTTTTCTTTCTTCATTCTTCACTCCTCACTCTTCACTTCTATTTCAGTCCCCATGCACTCTTGATGTTTTCAACGCCAAGAGTCTCTATGTGATCCTCTGTCTCGTCATCAAGGTTACAGAAGAAATCAATGTTTGTTAGAGTTTCCAGTTCACGGATACTGACCACATAAGGACTGAGCATGTAGTCGCCTTTGGCATCTTTTGTATAGTCGGAGTCTTTGTCTTTATGCTCAATCCAGAAGCCGAGAGCTTTGTAGCCGCTACTGTTTTTGCAGAGTATGGCCATAAAGAAATATTTCGGAATAATCATTTTATTCTGCACATAGCCGCGTATCTGGTCATCGCGGTCGATAGTTCCTCCCTTGCAGACGTATAGCGTATCGCGAAAAGAGCCTCGGTTCCAGTTCCTTACCTGTTGTTCCATAGCTGACCAAACACCGGCATTGAAGACATTTCGCTGCGGTTGCATGTTGGTGAGGAAGAATGTCTGGCGGTTAGCCTCCTTCGAATACTGGCGGTCGGCAGAAGGACAGATATGTCCATGATCATATCCGGAACTCCAGAAAAGGTCTAGGGGCGTACCATCGGCAGTTGTGAAGTAGTTGCTGTGGTCAAGATCCTCGTCGAAGGGATAACCTTCCTGGTAGCGGCCAACGTTGCCTCCGGAGTTACCGCTGTGCATTTGGTAACACGACCATCGCTGAGACTTTTTGATGCAATCCCATTCGGTTGAGAAGTTTACACCGTACTTGTCGTTGGTTTTGTGGATGAGCACAATGCTATTTCCGCCTTTCAGCTTGGGAAATTCCAGCCGTGAGGCCTCAGGATAAACGCTGGTGAGGTTTCTGTTTTTGTTTTCTGCAAGACCTTTCATCTTGACGTCATTCTCGTCCTTACTGCACGAGCAGAATATGAGGATGACAGATAGGAAAGTCAGTGATAATAGTTTTAGTGGTCTCATAAGTGTTGGTTTAACTAAAAAAGGTGCGGCCAGGCATATGCAACTACCATGGACGCACCTTTTATAAATGTTGCGGTTATAATCTTACTTCTTCGCAGCCTTACCGTAGCGGCTCATGAACTTATCAACACGACCTGCGGTGTCAACGAGCTTGCTCTTACCAGTATAGAACGGGTGAGAGGTGCTAGAGATTTCGACTTTTACCACT
>JAEENF010000214.1 GCA_016283605.1 Prevotella sp. | reverse complement strand
GAGTGGAATGACATCCTTCGGCATGGGGTTCTGTGAGAATCGGTCCTCGCCGAAACAAAGCATATAGGGCTTTTCCGGGATGAAATGAACGGCCCCGTTCTTGTTGATGAAACGGATTGTAATGACGTTGTCGCCCTCCTGAAGCAGTCCCTCGGGGATGTCGTAGCGGCGGGGAGGATACTGGTAGCCCGTGCTTCCGATCTGTTTGCCGTTGAGATAAGTGACATCCTGATCGTAGAGGGTACCCAACAACAGACGGGCAGGCTTTCCGGCATGGGCTTTGTCGATATGGATATGCTGGCGGAGCCAGATGGAACCCGTTCCACGCCAACTCCAGTTGTTCTGGTAGATGGTCTGCCAATCGGCGTCTTGATAGTCGGCGAGGGGATAGTGCTGGACATCGTCAGCCGCGTTGAGCAGTTCGTTCCACCGTCTGCCGGCCTCGCCGTTGGCCTGCATCTGTGCCCTCACGTAGTTGTCGTTCTGGAAGAAGGCCACTCTTTTTACCAACATCGGATAGTCCCTTTCCAGGGAGTCTTTCGAAATCCAGGCCTCGATAGGAGTACCACCCCAGCTGTTGACGATGATGCCCTGTGCTACCTTGTTCTTCTCAAACATCCGTTTGCCGAGGAAATAGCCGACGGCAGAGAAAAGCCAGGCGTTCTGTTTATTGACGGGCTTCCAGTTGATGGCGGTAGGACGGATGTCGTCCTTCACACCGTGGGTCGCTGTCTCATTCTGAACCCTGAACATCCTGATCTGCGGATTCTCGTAGGTGTCGATTTCGTTGACATACTGGGGGTAAACGCGCTCTATTGTCACGTCGATGTTAGACTGTCCTGACAACAGCCATACATCACCGATCAGGATATCTGTCAACTGCAGACTGTTAACAGTCAACTCATAAGGTCCTCCAGCCTTCATCTTCGGCAAGTCGACACGCCATTGTCCGTTGGCATCGGCAGTAGTGGTATATGATTTCTTGTTGAATTGTACGCAGACCTGTTCTCCGGCATCAGCCTTACCCCAGATGGGGATGACCTTGTTCCTTTGAAGTACCATTCCCGACTGGAAGAGTTGGGGGAGACGGACCTCAGCTTTGGCAAAAGTGACACCAAAAAGTGCCAGACAGACAAAAAGCCATTTTCTCATAAAAGATGCAATTTGTAATAATATTGTTTGATTTTTGTTGCAAAAATAATAAAAATGTACGTTGAAATGGCTAAAAAGTGTATTTTTCTTCTAAAATGAAACATATAAAAAAGCATCTGTAACATTTTAGAATGACAGATTCTTTGTTTTTTACTAACTTTGCACCCTGTAAGACTTTTGATCAATCAACTGTTCATTTATACATGGCGGATAAATCATCAACAAGAATCTCGATGAGAGAGAAGGTCGGCTACTCGTTAGGAGACGTCGCCGCTAATCTCGTATTCCAGATGATGATGATCTTCCAGCTGAAGTTCTATACGGACGTCTTCGGCCTTGACGGCGCTGTGGCGGGTAGCGTCCTGTTGGTCGTCTGTCTTTCGGCTGTCGTGGTAGACCCTGCTGTGGGACTTCTGGCAGACCGCACCAATACACGCTGGGGAAAGTTCAGACCATGGCTGATATGGACGGCATTGCCCTTTGCCGTGTTCTATGTACTGGCTTTCTATAATCCGGGTATTCATCAGAAAGGGATGGTAGCCGCCTACGCGACGATCTCGTACCTCCTGTTGATGACGGTCTATTCTTTTAATAATATACCTTATAGTTCTCTCGGCGGTGTGATGACTAGCGACATCAAGGAACGCACGAACATCACGACCATCAGGTTTATCGCTGTCACCGTGGCTCAGTTTGTCGTTCAGGGACTGACGCTGCCGCTCGTCGACACCTTTGGCGGTAAGGAGAACGTCCAGCATGGCTGGCTCTGTACGGTCGGACTCTTTGCGGTGGTAGGTTTCATTTTCTTTATGATAACCTTTGCCGTCACCAAGGAGCGAATCCAACCACCTCGTCATCAGCAGATGAGTGTGGTTGAGGATGTCAAGGAGACGATGTCGAATGTTCCCTGGAACTCGATGTTCATCCTGACCTTTGCCATCTTCGTCACTCTGGCCATGTGGGGCTCGGCCACGAATTTCTATTTCCAGTATAACGTCGACCAGAAGTCACTCTATGACTTCCTGCATATCTTCGGACTCGTCAATGATGTCTCTGAAGCATATTCCGTCGGCTTCTCCTTATTTAATATGGTGGGTGCCGTCGTACAGTTTATCGGCGTCATCTGCCTGTCGAGATATCTGGCGGGGAAATATGGCAAGAAGCACACCTTTATCGTCTGTCTGTCGTTGACAGCCATCTTTACGGCGATGTTCTATATCCCGTCGCCGACAGATGTGAGTCTGCTGTTTGTGTTGAACATCCTGAAATCCCTGGCCTATGCGCCGACAGTGCCTCTGCTTTGGGCGATGATAGGCGACGTGGCCGATCATATCGAATACGAGAACCATCGTCGGGCTACGGGCTTCTGTTTCTCGGGTATCACCATGGCACTGAAGGTCGGTCTTGGTACTGGCGGTGCCATCGCAGGTGTCATCATCTCTGCTTTTGGCTATCAGTCAGGTAATGTTTCTGTTCAGAACGAGAGTGCGATGGAAGGTATCCGTCTGGTGTCGAGCATCGTGCCGGCCATTCTCTTCGGCATCGGTGTCATCGCCCTATATTTCTATCCGATAACAAAGGAATATAATGAGCACATGCAGGCCGAACTGGAGTCCCGTCGCCGTTTTGATGAAGAGAATGATAATAACTTCTAAATACAAAACAATATGAAACCGCGTTATCTTTATCCTAGTGATTATTATGCAGATCCTTCTGCCAATGTTTTTAACGGAAAATTGTTCGTCTATCCTTCTCATGACTGGGAGGCTGGTGCTGCCTTCGATGATGATGGCGGTCACTTCCAGATGAAGGACTATCACGTGATTTCCATGGAAGACGTGGAAAACGGCGAGGTGACAGATTATGGTAAGATTCTCGATGTAGAGCAAGTCGCTTGGGCTGAGAAGCAGATGTGGGACAATGATGTCGTTGAGAAAGACGGCAAGTACTACCTGATCTTCTCTGCTAAGGACTATAACGGTGTATTCCATCTTGGTGTAGCCATCGCCGACAGGCCCGAGGGTCCGTTTATTCCTCAGGAGCACCCCATCCGTGGTTCGTTCTCGATCGACCCCAGCGTATTCAAGGACGATGACGGTCAGATCTATTGCTACTTCGGCGGTCTCTGGGGCGGTCAGCTCCAGTGGTATCAGGCTCCGCAGAAGCTTGTGAAGGAAGGCGTAGACCTCGGTCCTGCTGCCGACAAGAAGACCCAGCTCTTTGCACCTGCCGACATACCCGCACTCTCCAGCTTCGTGGTGAAGATGAGCGAAGATGTGCTGCAGTTTGCTGAGGCTCCGCGTTCGGTGGTCGTTCTCGACAAGGACGGTCAGCCGTTGAAGGCAGGCGATCCTCACCGTTTCTTCGAGGCTTCGTGGATGCACAAGTATAATGGCAAGTATTACTTCAGCTATTCTACTGGCGACAGCCACTTCCTCTGCTATGCGATTGGTGACAACCCTTATGGCCCCTTCACCTATCAGGGCGTGCTCCTCGATCCCGTCGTAGGCTGGACGACTCACCATAGTATCGTTCAGTACAAGGGCGAGTGGTTCCTGTTCTATCACGACTGCGTACCCTCAAATGATGTGACTCATCTGCGCAGTCTGAAGGTTCAGCGTCTGTTCTATAATGAGGATGGCACGATCCAGAAGGTTATCAACGAGTAATCTTATTTGATCATCTTCCACACATCATCTATGGTGTGTTGGAACGGTCCGTTATGTTCCAGTTTAAGGGTGCACATGGCTGCAGCAAAGCGTCCGCTTTCTGCGTAGCCAGCCCCTTTGACATGGGCATAGAGATAGCCTGCGCTATAAGTGTCACCGCAGCCGGTGGCATCAACGGTCTCACGGGGCGTGTAGGCAGGTATATCGTAGAACTTCCCCTCGGCAAAGATCAGTGAACCATGACTGCCAAGGGTAATGATGACCTCTCTGACACCCCAGTCGTGAATCTGTTCTGCTGCTTCATGGGGATCAGACAGGCCTGTGAGTGAATAATACTCATGTTCATTGACCTTCAGGATAGCCGTGTGTTTCAGCAGACGAAGTTTGTCATGCCATACGGTCGGCTTCACCTGCTCACCGTCGACGTATCTCATATAACCCTGTACATCAATACTGATATCGCCCTTGGTGGCCAGATATTCCACAACTTCTGGTGCGAAATCGTCGGCCAGCAGCGTACCTAAATGAAAAACCTTGGCCTCGGCATCGCTTAGTTGTTCTATCGTAAACGGTTCAGACTTCGCCAGGACGCGTTGCTTACGGTTGTCCATGTTCTCACCATAGGCATTCTCGAAGAAAACGTTGGTCTTGCTCTGATAAGCGACCACGTCGATGTCCGCCTGACGCAGTTTTTCCACTTCGGGCATGACATCCAGGCTCACTGAGGTGATGACCTGGAAGTCTACGTCATGAGGTAAGGCCTGCATAGCCCAGGCAACATAGTAGGCAGTGCCACCTGCACAATGGACTGTACGAGGAGGACGACAGGTGATAATCCTGTCGCGAGTGATGTGTCCAATGCAGCAAATTTCTTTCATTTTTGCAAGTTTATGCTTAATTATTACAGAATTTTTGCCACAAAGGTACGCTTTTTTTTCGAAAATATTTGGAACATTTAAAAAAAACAACTATATTTGCAGCTTAAAGCGATTTGTAGTAGCTACTAAATGTACAAGAAGACAATCTTAAGTGCCCTTCTTTCACTGCTTATAGTGGGAACGACTACCGCACAGTCTGTATATGATGTGACGGTCTTTGGGGCTAAAGGCAACGGAACGACAGACGATGCCGCTGCTATTCAGCGTGCTATCGACCAGTGCTCTCGTGAGGGCGGTGGACGTGTCTTGTTTCCCCGTAATCACACCTTCCTGGCTGGCCCAATAGAACTAAAGAGTCATGTAGAACTTTATCTGGAGGCCACAGCTATGCTGAAGGCTAATCCTGATGAGAGTATCTATCACCTGAGTGCCTTCGGTGAGAACCGGGGCGAGGGTATGCTGTGGCTCTGGGCCAAAGATGCCGAGAACATCAGTATTGCAGGCAAGGGCACCATTCATGGTAACGGCATTGCCTTTATGGGTGCAGAACTGGATGACTCCTATGAGCTGAAACCTTTGGCAGACCAGAGTTTTGACCCCCGTCCACATGTGCTGACCTTGACGAATGTCCGTAACCTGACCATCCGTGATGTGACCATCAAGGAGGGCGCCTATTGGACCGTGCATCTCGTGGGTTGTAATGAGGCAGTCATTGACGGTATCAATCTGTTGAACAACCTGAAGATCCGTAATGGCGACGGTATCGATCTCGACCATTCCAAGAATGTACGTATCGCCAACAGTCATATTACTTCCGGTGATGACTGTATCTGTCTGAAGAACCGTCGGGAGTCAGAACAATATGGCAGTTGTCATGACATCACGGTGACCAACTGTGTGATGTCCTCACGCTCGTGTGCCATCAAGATCGGCAGTGAGAATATGGATTCGATCTACAACGTTGTGTTTGACAACTGTATTATCACGGGTTCCAACCGTGGTCTGGGTATCCAGAACCGTGATGAGGGAACGGTGACTGATGTCGTGTTCTCGAACATTCAGCTCGACTGTCATCTGTGGAGTGATGTCTGGTGGGGAAAGGCAGAGCCGATCTATGTCACCAGCTATCCGCGTGCCAACGGCAATCACAAGGATGCCAACTGGCGATTCCCCAAGGGACAGATCGAGGGTCGTTGCGGTGAGGTGAGCCGGATCTATTTCAACAACATCACTGCCTTGAGCGAGAACGGTTGCTTCGTAGGTGGCGATGTGCCAGGAAAGGTGAAGGACATTTATTTTAATAATGTACGTGTAAACTTGAATGTTCAATGTTCAATGTTCAATGTTCAATGTTTAATGGACAAACGTCCCTGCAAGGGTGAGGGCTTTGTCAAGGTGAACCTCGACGAACTGAAACAGATGAAAGTACCGTTGGTGACTGAAAATGCCAACGTCACAATCGAATAATATTTTTAATTAACAATAATACTAACTATTTAATTAATTATCATGCAAAAGATCCTAAATGTAAAACAAGGAATGCAGAAGACGATGTTCTTCGGTCGGTTGGTACTCACCACCGCCTTCTTTTTGTTGTGCAGTACAGTGATGATGGCACAGAACAAAGTGTCGGGAACTGTACTGGACGCTACGGGTGAGCCTCTGATTGGCGTAAGTGTCCTCGAGGCTGGTACATCTAATGGTGTTGTTACCGATTTCGACGGTAACTTCACACTGACCGTCAAGCAAGGTGCAAATCTTGTGGTCTCTTACATTGGTTACGTCACTCAGACTGTTGCCGCTCAGAACGGCATGAAGATCACGTTGGAGGAAGACAACCAGGTACTGAATGAAGTCGTGGTCGTAGGTTATGGTACCATGCGCCGTAAGGACGTTACATCTTCTATTACCACTGTTAAATCAGAAGACCTGAACAAGGGTGTATTCTCAGACCCAGGCCAGATGCTGCAGGGTAAAGTTGCAGGTTTGACAGTTACTACAAATGGCGACCCTAATGGTGGTGCTTCTATCACACTTCGTGGTGCTTCATCATTGCGTACTGGTGAGGCTATGTCTCCTTACTATGTCATCGACGGTATTCCTGGTGTAGATATCTCAATGGTTGCTCCTGATGATATCGAGAGCATTGACGTACTCCGTGATGCGTCTGCAACCGCTATCTATGGTTCAAAGGCAGCCAATGGTGTGATTATCATCACAACCAAGAGCGGACAGGAGGGTAAGACAAATGTAAGTTATAATGCTTATGTAGCTTTTGATAAGGTTTCTAAGACCTTAGATATGGCATCGGCTTCACAGCTCCGTAATTCTGGCCTGATTGGTCAAGAGCAGGATGGCGGTGGCGACACTGACTGGCAGAAAGAAGTGTTGCGCACAGGCTTCAGCCACAACCACAATGTAAGCATCTCTGGTGGTAATGCCAAGACAAAGTATATGGGATCTATCAACTATATGAGCCGTCAGGGTGTGGTTCGTGGCACTGATATGAATCGTGTCAATGCTCGTACATTGCTGACCACCAAGATTCTGAATGATCGCTTAGAGCTGTCTGTTGGACTGAATGCTATGCAGGGGCGTCATAATGGCGTGCCCCTTTCAGGCGTTAGTGGAATGGATGCTGGTAAGAGCGTGCTTGATGCGATGAACTACTATTCTCCAACTAACCCCGTTCGCAATGCTGACGGTACTTGGTATGAGAGCTATATTGGTTCAGCCAATTATAACCCCATGTCAATGATTTACGAGGATAGCAACCGCAACGAGTGGAAACGCTTGCAGTATATCGCAAAGGCTTCGCTGAAGATTATCGATGGTTTAGTATGGCATGCCAACTATTCATACGATAGCGGTCAGAACACCTATAGCTGGTATCAGACTCAGCAGACTCAGATGGACAAGGGTTATAACGGACGTGCTCATCGCGACACCTACATGCGTCATAACCAGACTTTTGAGACCTACGGAAACTACGATGTAACAATTGCAAAGATTCACAAGCTTGGCTTGATGGCTGGTTACTCTTGGGAGGAGCGTGTTGGTAACGATGGTTTCGGTGTTACTGTTAATAATTTCTATAATGATGTAACAGGTTTTTGGAACCTGCGTTATGCCAACAATATCAATGGCATTACCGACGTACAGGGTTCTTCTCGTACAACCATTCGCAATATTTCATTCTATGGTCGTGTGAACTATTCGTTCAATAGCCGTTATATGTTGCAGGCTACCGTACGTCGTGACGGTTCTTCTGTATTTGGTAAGGATCACCACTGGGGAACCTTCCCATCAGTATCTGCTGCTTGGAATATCACAGAGGAGAGCTTCATGAAGAATCAGAACGTATTCGACCAGTTGAAGCTTCGTGTGGGTTATGGTGTCAGCGGTAATGCTATGGGATTTGGCGCTTATGATGCTATTGCAACCTATGGTCTGAACACTAACTCTTTCGATTACATCCTTCCTGACGGAACCAAGTACACTATGTATGGTATCGAGGCTCAGAATAACCCCAACCCCGACCTCAAGTGGGAGCGCACAGCCATGCTGAACGTTGGTGTTGACTTTGCCTTCCTTGGCGGACGTATCAATGGTAGCATTGAGTACTACAACAAGAAGACCAGTGATCTGATTTGGAGCTATGCTGTTTCAACAAGTGTTTACCCACTTAACTGGATTCGTGCTAACGTAGGTGATATCACCAACCGTGGTGTTGAGTTCACTTTGAACGCTACACCTATTAAGACCAAGGACTTTACATGGAGTACTACTCTGAACTTGTCTCACAATAAGAATACCGTTGATAAGCTTTCAAACTCTACATACAGTGTAGATTACGTAGATCAGGGTAATCCAAATATCGGTGGTGTTTCTGCTAATGCTGATACCCAGCGTATTATGGAGGGTGAGCCTCTTGGTACATTCTGGACCTATAAGCATGCGGGCTATGATACAAATGGTAACAGCGTATTCCTTGTAGGTAACTTGGATAAGCATAAGGATGGTGATGGAAATATTCAAGCTGATACTTATCAGGATGCCAATGGCAACTGGGTAACCTCTAATCCTGGTTATGAAGACAAGTTTAACTGTGGTTCTGCTCAGCCAAAGGTAGTTTATGGTTGGAACAATACTCTGACTTATAAGAACTGGAGTCTGACAGCCTTCTTCCAGGGCGTTTTGGGTAATAAGATCCTGAATGCTACAAAGGCTCACTACAGCTATCAGGGACACCTGGCAGGTGGAAAGAATGTTCTGGCAAGTGTTGTTGGTGATAAGAAGTGGCAGGCTGATGCTAATGCTCACATTCCTGGCGACAACTATTTGGAGAATGGAAGCTATCTGCGTCTGTCAACTTTAACACTGGGTTATACTTTCACAAAGTTGGGTGATTGGCTGAAGAGTCTTCAGCTCTATGCTACCTGCAACAATGTATTTACAATTACCGGTTATGATGGTATCGACCCAGAGGTTAACCTTGGAGGTTTGACTCCTGGTATCGACTATCGCGAGAGCACTTATCCTCACACTCGTTCTTTCATCATTGGTGCTAAGATTAACTTCTAAAAACAAGTATTAGGTATGAAAACAAATATAAAACTATTTTTGGCAGCTGGACTGATGGCTATGACTGCCAGCTGTACTGACCTTGACGTAAAGCCCGAGGCACAGTTTACAGAATATCCAACAAGTGCGGCTGCTATTGAGGCTCAGATGGCTGATGTCTATTTCCATCTGCGTGGCACGTTGGGACGTCGCTATATGGAAGCTCAGGCACTCAGTTCTGATGAGTGGGTTGGTATCAGTTTCGATGGAGACTATGCCGACGGTGGCATCTATGCCCAGTGCTCTCTGCACAATTACGACCCAAGTAGTGCATCAACAGGCTGGTATGATGATGTGGCAGCTGGTATTACCAAGGCCAACCGTGTTATTTTGAACATGGGTGGTGAGGAGGCTGATCCAACTATCATCGCTCCTGCTCGTTTTATGCGTGCATATTATTCATGGATTCTCATGGATAGCTATGGCGATACACCTATCCTCGATCACTTGGCTGCTGACGGCGAGCAGATAGACCGTTCGCCACGTGCAGATGTAGCTCGTTGGATTGAGAGCGAGTTGAAGGCTATTATCGATATCCTGCCTACTAATGTAGATATCAGTACTTATGGCAAGCCAACCCGCTATGCTGCTGAGGCATTGTTGGTAAAGCTTTATATCAACTGGCCTGTTTATACAGCAAGCAGTGTAACTGCTTATGATGCTGCCAGCTATAGCAATGAGCACCTGAATGATGTTGTTACACTTTGCGACGATATTATTAATAGTGGCAATTTCAGCCTCTCTGAGGGGGCAAACGGCTATCGTTCTAAGTTCTGGCCTAACAATGGCTATCAGATTAAGGACTTCATCTACTCAATGCCATTCGATGCTATCAACGCTCAGGGATTCCAGTACTGCCGTCCACGTATCTGGCGCCAGGGACGTAACGATGGTAATGGTGGTCCTGGTTACTTCGGTAGTGATATCGGTAACTCTACAGGTGGTAACTTCTCTATCTCGCCAGAGTTTGCTGATGTGCTGATGGCACTGGATACAGATGATCGTCAAGAGAACATTATCGCAGGCAAGATTTATATGTATGATGGTACAACTTATGCCAAGACATCTACTCCTTATACTTATAAGGGTGAAGAGATTGTGCTTGATAAGACCATCCGTCTGAAGTACACTGATGCTGACAATAATGCTCACTACATCGAGTACGAGGATGGTATCAAAAATCCTTCACTCTATCCTGCTGACTGTGCTCTCCTGAACACAGGTAAGGATGTGAAGGGTTGGAGTCAGGGTTACAAGTCGGTGAAGTACTTCGTTATTCGTGAGGACTTTATCAATGGCCGTAACCAGAGCAACGACCTGCCTATCTTCCGCTATGCTGATATCCTGCTCACTAAGGCAGAGGCTATCAAGCGTGGTGCTTCAGCTACCAATGGTCAGACTGCTCAGAGCCTGATGAACGAGATTCGATCTTACGTTAATGCGCCTACAGTAGCTGGCGATCCTTCGCTCGAGGATATTTACGCAGAGCGTGGTCGTGAGCTGTTCGATGAGAACTGGCGTCGTAACGACATGATTCGCTTTGGTCACTTCGAGGATGAATACGGATTCCACCGCAAGGGCTTCCCAACAGCTCGCTTCGACAAGGAGTGCCGTATCTTCCCAATTCCACAGGGAACACTTAACGTAAACACCAACTGGAAGCAGAATGCAGGTTATTAATCCGAAAGTATTTATAACATCTCTATTTATCTGGGCAGTCACTGCTGTGGCTGCCCAGAATATTCATTATGCAAAGCCAAACATGAACACCAAGGCTTTGCAGGCGCTGATAGATAAAGGCGGAAGGGTGGTGTTTCCCAAGGGTGAATACCATACAGGGCAGCTGGAATTAAAGAGTGGCGTAGAGCTCTATCTAGAAGAAGGCGCTGTTATCTTGGGCAGTACCTCACCGTACGATTATCAGCGAGTGGGTGCTGGGAATTCTGTGGGGGATGAGCGGAAAGATAAGTCGCAGTTAGGGCTGATTGTTGCTAAGAATGCCCACGATATCGCCATCTGTGGCAAGGGTACGATCGATGGTCAAGGATTAGAACTGGCTCTGACGATCGACAGCTTGCATCATACAGGTGAGATGCCAGACCCCAATTATAATCAGCGCCGTCAGCGTCCCAGCGAGTTGGTGCGCCCCACATTATTTAATATCGTTGATTGCAAAGATGTCCGCATCGAAGGTGTTCATCTGCGGAATAGTGCGGGCTGGGGGCTCTCTTTCCATCAGTGTACTGATATGACCTTACGCCATCTGGAGATCCTCAACCGTGCTTACTGGAATAATGATGGCATTGACCTGACGGACTGTAAGAACGTCTTGGTGGAGAACTGTAATGTTAATAGCGCTGATGATGGCATCTGTCTGAAATCCTACAATCCTGATCGGTGCAATGAAGATATCACTATTCGCAACTGCGAGATCCGCAGTAGTGCCTCGGCCATCAAGTTTGGAACAGCCTCGTATGGCGGCTTCCGACATATTCGCATCAGTGGCATCCGCGTGTTCGACACCTTCCGTTCTGCTTTGGCCATTGAGAGTGTCGATGGCGCTGTTATCGAGGATGTTGAGGCCGATGATATCATCGCTCATAATACAGGCAATGCGCTTTTTATACGATTGGGTCAGCGCTCTGGCGACAGGAAAGGTGTCATCAGGAACATCCGCATCTCGAACCTGACGGCTCAGATTCCTTTTGGACGTCCTGATGAGGCTTATGACCTGCGAGGACCTGAAGTCAATTTCTTCCACAATCCTTTCCCCAGTAGTATCTGCGGCATTCCTGGTAATTGTATCGAGAACATCTCGCTGGAGAATATCAATATCCGTTATCCTGGCCGTGCCACAAAGGGGATGGCGTATATGCCGCTTTGGCGACTCAAAGACGTGCCGGAGCAGATTGATAAATACCCAGAGTTCACCATGTTTGGCGAACTTCCTTCATGGGGCCTTTACCTACGCCATATCCGCAACATCACTCTGAAGAACGTCCTTCTCGACCTTGAGAATCCAGACTTCCGTCCTGCCATTGTGGATGAGGACGTCGAGGGCTTGATCGACAGAACAATCGATTTGCCTTAACGCTGCTTTTCGATTTCCTCGCGACGGGCTTTGTAGAAGCGGTCGACGAAGTCTACTTGTTCGCGGTTGGGTCGCATGATGAGCGAGGCACCGTTGGAGAACTGCATTGTGGTAGGCTTTGAGTCGTCGAACGTGGGCCAGTA
>JAEENF010000213.1 GCA_016283605.1 Prevotella sp. | reverse complement strand
AACCGTAGGATAAAGATATGTTAGAAGTTAAGAACTTACACGCTAAGATTGGCGAGAAAGAGATATTAAAAGGCATCGACCTTGTGATCAACGATGGCGAGACGCATGCTATCATGGGACCCAATGGATCGGGCAAGTCGACGCTGAGTGCTGTGCTCGTAGGTAATCCGCTTTACGAAGTGACTGAGGGCGAAGCTTATTTCAATGGCAAGAACCTCCTCGAGATGAAGCCTGAGGACAGGGCGCACGAAGGTTTGTTCCTGTCGTTTCAGTATCCTGTGGAGATTCCTGGTGTCTCAATGACCAACTTCATGAAGGCTGCCATCAACGAGAAACGCAAGTATCAGGGATTGGATCCCATGAATGCTGCCGAGTTTTTGAAGCTGATGCGCGAGAAACGTAAGATCGTAGAACTCGACTCAAAACTGGCTAATCGTTCTGTGAACGAGGGCTTCAGCGGTGGTGAGAAGAAGCGCAATGAGATCTTCCAGATGGCGATGCTGGAGCCCAAGCTCAGCATCCTCGACGAGACGGATTCAGGTCTTGATGTCGATGCGATGCGTATCGTAGCCGAAGGTGTCAACAAGCTTCAGACCCCTGAGACCTCATGCATTGTCATCACTCACTATGATCGCCTGCTCGAGATGATACGTCCACAGTTCGTGCATGTGCTCTACAAGGGGCGCATCGTGAAGACTGGCGGTCCTGAGCTGGCTGTACAGATTCAGGAGCATGGCTACGATTGGATCAAGGAAGAAATAGGAGAAGAGTAACTTAAGTGAAAAGTGAATAGTGAAAAGTGAAAAATTTGCTACCGCACTTGAAATGCAGTCAGAACAACAATATATAGAACTATACGAGCAGGCGAGGCAGGTCATTTTTGATCATGCCCCTGAGGCGATGAATGCTATGCGCGATCAGGCCTTTGAAGACTTCAAGGCCCAGGGCTTCCCGTCTAAAAAAGTAGAGCGTTATAAGTACACTGATATTCAGAAGCTGTTTGAGCCCGACTATGGTGTAAACCTGAATCGCCTCCAGATACCTGTTGATCCTTACAACGCCTTCCGTTGCGATGTACCTAACTTGAGCACGAGCCTCTATTTCGTGGTCAACGATATGTTCTTCCACGACGAAAAGCCAAAGGGACACTTGCCAGAGGACGTTATCATCGGCTCTATGCGCGACTATCCAGAGTTGGTAAGCAAGTACTACACCAAGTTGGCCAAGACCGTCGAGGATGCCATTACGGCGCTTAACACGATGCTGGCACAGGATGGTATGCTGGTTTATGTACCTAAGAACGTGAAGGTGGATCGTGCCATCCAGGTTATCAACATCCTGAAGGCTACACCACAGAACGCTCAGCGTCAGGTGCCCGATTTGATGGTAAATCGTCGTGTGCTGATTATCCTTGAAGAAGGCGCAGAAATCAAAATGCTGTTCTGCGACCACGCTGCCGACGATCGTAACTTCCTGGCTACACAGGTTATCGAGGCTTATGTTGGTGAGAATGCATCGTTAGACCTCTATTGCATGGAGGAAACACATCATAAGAATGTTCGCGTGAGCAATGTCTATATCGACCAGCAGGCCAACAGTCGTGTAAACCACAACGTCATCACCCTGCACAATGGTATCACCCGCAACAAGCTCGACCTGACCTTCAGTGGCGAAGGTGCTGAGTGCCAGTGCTACGGTTGTGTGATTGCCGATAAGCAGCAGCATGTGGACAATAACACGCTGATAGTTCACAAGGTGCCTCACTGCAACTCGCAGGAGCTTTACAAATATGTGCTCGACGAAAAGGCTACAGGCGCTTTTGCAGGTCGTGTACTGGTAGAGCACGGTGCTCAGAAGACCACCTCGCAGATGACCAATCAGAACCTGACGGCTACGAAGGAGGCACGGATGTACACCCAGCCGATGCTGGAAATCTATGCCGACGATGTGAAGTGTGCCCATGGCTCGACTGTTGGTCAACTTAACGATGCCGCCCTCTTCTACATGCGTCAGCGTGGTATCTCACTTGCTGAGGCCAAACTCCTGCTGCAGAATGCCTTCATCAACGAAGTCATCGACCACATGCAGCTCGAACCTCTCCGTGATCGCCTGCACTACCTGGTAGAGAAACGATTCCGTGGCGAATTGAATAAATGTTCAGGTTGTAAGCTCTGTAAATAACTATAGCCATCCGAAAAGAAATATGCCAATATCCAGGCTTAGCTATGTACTTTCCCTGATGATGATGCTTCTGCCTTTTGTGGCTGTGGCATCTTCAGACAGTATCAAGTCAGCGTGTCCGTTGGTGAAAATCGATGTCGAGCGGTTGCCAGATCTGAACATCCCTCGCAACGGCCATTCTGCCGTTTGTATGAATGGTGAGGTGACGGTATTTGGCGGACACACCACAAACTTCGTGCTCACCCCTACGGCAGAGTACTACAAGGATGGCGAGTGGCATCTGATGGATATGGCCTATCCTCATGACAACGGACTTTGCATGGTGCTTCGCTCTGGTAAGGTACTCCTGGCTGGAGGAAGTGCCGAGCCGATGGGTGTAGGGCAGAGCTATCCAGTGGAGGAGTACGACCCTGAGACTCATACCTTCCGAGGCTTCAGCATTCTGAGCATGAAGCGCACGTTCGCCTCTGGCGTTGAACTGGACAGCGGGAGAGTTGTTATGTCTGGCAACTGGTATGCTGGCGATGCGATCGAGATGTTCGATGGCGACAGGACTTTTTCTCATGTCAAGGATGTCACTATAGGAAAGGCTTCACCTTATCTCCTTCGCACCTCTGACGGCGATGTCCTTATCCTGGGTAACGAAAGTTCGTATGATAAACCCGTCAGTAGCGACAGGATTGATCGTCTGAAGGGCGAGCCCTTGCACGTACCTTTATTAAATAAGTGGCAGCCGCTGAATTATCTGGCATCTTTCCCAAACGACCTCGGTCTCATTGGCGACTATACCTCTTTGCTGGCTATGCAGGAATGGAGTGAACATGACACCACTGCTTGGAAACCCGTCGATCGCGAGATGGCCTTCATGCTGGTGCGTGATACCGTGTTCTCGCTGTTGCCCACCACATGCCCAGTGCCAAAGACGGGTGTCTCGCCCTCTGACTCCATATTCTGGTATTCTCCCTTTATCGCTGACAGGAAAGCCCATCGGGGCTATGTGCATGGTGTCGACTTGCAGGGCCGCAGCTATGTGGTCTGCGTGGAGTACGACAAGACACCTGCGCCCATTACCCTCTATTATACCGATCCGTTGCCCGATGCCGGCTCTCCTATGATAGTGCTGACGGATGAAGGCGACCTGATGATTGTGGGCGGTCTTAATATTAACAAGAAAGTTGGTGGGGAACTCGATAATGACAACTTCTCGCCTCTGGCCTCCGTCTATCTCCTACATCTTGACGATAAGCCTGTAGCAGAGGCTGATTCGGCTGTGGCTGGACGCTGGTGGATATGGCTACTGGCTCTGCTGGCCATTATAGCCATTATCAAACTGTCCACTGTCCACTGTCCACTGTCAATTTTCCGTCGTCATCGCGCAGCGGAATCATTGACAACCTGTTCCACTGATTCTACTAACGATGAACTGATGCGCAGGATCTGTCTACTTATGGAGGAACAGAAACTTTATTTGAACAGCGAGCTGAAGCTTAATGATGTGGCAGATGCCTTGAATACCAATCGTAACCTCATCTCCAGTTGTATCAACAGCCAGCAGGGCATTTCCTTCTCGCAGTTTGTGAACGGTTATCGTGTTGAGTATGCCAAAGATCTGATACGTCGCAAGCCCGATATGAAGATCTCTGAGGTCTGGATGCAGTCGGGCTTCTCCACCGAGACCTCTTTCTTCCGTACCTTTAAGGCTGTCACAGGCATGACTCCCACTGAGTGGAAAAGCACAAATTGACTTACAGATGATCATTTGTTAGTCGATTGTGACGATTTGTAAGTCCTTTTAGGGGTATTATTGTTATTTTTGCAGCATATATGTCTTAGCCGCAAAAACAATTAAACAACAATATTCATTAAAAAGGAACGATTATGAAAGTAAAGTTTACCATCCTTTCATTCCTGTTTGCCTTTGCTGCTACGGCGGCTTGGGCGCAGGGCGATACCCAGCGCTTGGTGGTATGGCTGAAAGGTAACCAGAAGGTCTATCATGACCTGAATGACAAACCAGAGACTATGTTTGTTGACGGCAAGCTCTGGCTCAAGACCGACAAGGTCACAGCGAGCTATCCGCTTACCGATGTGCTTCGCTACACCTTTGAAGGTCCGATGACTGCCATCGAATCGCCGTCAGTACGTCCTGGCGAGATGCGTTTCTTGCAGGGCAAGGATGCGATGGCATTCGAAGGTCTGCCTGAAGGCACAGTCCTTGAAGTCTATTCGCTCGACGGCAAGAAAATCTCTACTGTAAAGGCTCAGAGTGGCCAGCGCACCGTCGTCTCTCTCGCCAACTATCCCTCAGGGACTTACATCGTAAAAATGGGTGATGCATCATTTAAATTCGTGAAGCAATGAAGACGAGACATTCTATATCCAGATATGTGCTGGCCCTCATCTTGATGATGATGGGAGCGCAGCAGTTGCAGGCACAGGATGCCTTCTACATTTATCGCAACGATGGCGACTTCAATGGCTTTTTCTTCGATGAAGTCATCCGCATGAGCTACTCGAAGACCGACTTGGAAGGAGAGGAGCACAATGAATATGTCATTCAGGAAGTCGAGACCAAAGACTCGCTTTATCGTATTCCCCTCTGCGCCATCGACTCCATCGGTTTCCAGCAGCCAGAGATACGATTCAGCAAGAAACTGAAAAACATTGACGCAAGCGGGCTGATGGATTATTTCCAATGGATTCGACTCCGAAGCAAGCAGATATGCTTCGATAGAGATAGTGAAATTCCTGCACATTTGATTCCCAACGTAGGCGATGTACTTGTCAGTTACGACGAGAGGATGGATGTAGAAGACGATGCCATAGCCGTTGGAATGGAAGATGTGGCAGATCAAATGGGAAGTTTTCGCTCCAATGGTTTCTTCTTGGGCAAGGTAACAGATGTGAGTCATGTTTATGATGGCACTCTTGTTATCGATTATGATTATGTGACAGAGATTGGTGACATCTTCGAGCAGTTCATCACCACTGAGCAAGTAGGTTACACGCCTGAAGGCAACGTCAGGCGCCGCATAGCTGGATTCAATTCTGATGGGACGCTACGCAATTCTCCTCGCAAAGCCAGTGGCAGCGCAGAATTAATCCTATTCAGTTTCTCCGGCCGCCTGCAAAAAGAGTGGAAACCCATGGATCATATGAGCATTACTGCAGGCATTGACATCAGTATGGAAGCCAAATTACAAGCAACTTATTCCATTACGGGAGTATTCGATCAGCATTTGTTCGTGAAACTTGAATTCAAGGAAAATTTCTCTGCTGGGGCAAGCATAGCTGCAACAGTCAGCACTGATGCGGAAATTCCTCTTACTCCCCCTCTTGGTGTTTTTCCTGCTATAAAGTTCCCTGCGGTTTTCCCAATATTTGAAGTGAATCCTATTCCCGTAGGTTTCGTGCGAGTACATGGACAAATAGAAGGAAAGATTTCCACGCCACAACTGAATATTGGCCTGGCGCAAACGGTTACCATAGATACTGACAATCCCTGGCTTATGTCCTTTGATTGGCGACAACAAGACAACGATGGGAACTACAAGGTTGTGGATGGCGATTTCACCGACTCTCCTGCAGCCCTTACCTTTTCGGGTTTCATCCAGGGTGGAATAAAGTCCACCTTAGGACTTTCCACCAACAGTTGGTTGGCCAAATTGCTCCACGCCGGCATCGGACTTGAGATCTATTCTGGTCCAAAGCTCTCAGGCTCCATTTCGACTGAGCTTTCCGGTTCATACCTAGAATTTTATCCTTGGTGCATTGATCGCGAGCTGAAGTACAAATGGCGTGTGGGCAAGAAAAAGGAAGAACGCACTCTTTGGAGCGACACAAAGCCTAACAAAGGCATACGTTTTTTATTGGCACCTGAATTCAAAAAGTCGGACGTCGTTCACAACAAAACAGCGAAGACTGTTACAGTCACCCTGCATCCTACGGGAAAAGTCTTCACCCGATCCTATATTGGCGTGGGAATAGTTCGGTCTGATCTGGATGTGATTAAAGATTATAAAGAGCTGTACTCTTATGGCGAGTGGTATACTCCCACAGGATCGAAAGACTACACAGGAATAATCAGTGTTGACACCCTGTGGTACGGCGAATATAGAGTATTTCCGAGCGTAATGATTGATGGACATCGAATTGAGGGATATTATTTGGACGATTTCATTCCTACTATTGAGATTCCTTATGAAGAGACTCATGACATACCTGTACCCGAGAAGATTGTTATTGGACCAAAGGGCGGATCATTCACATATAAGGCTAAGACCAACTTTCCTGAATATCATCTCCAAAGAGTATATGGTTATCAAACTTATGAAGATGGTACATCTTCAGTAGGAGGTATTGATTCTTCCAATTGGGTAACCGTAAGTATCAACCGACTTTCAGCAGAGGCAGGTCAAGCTGAATACGTCATCACCTTTACGGTAAAGCCGAATACAACATTGACTAGTCGCTATCATATTTTTAATGTTGGCTACGCTGAAAAACAAATAGAGATTTACCAGGACAATAAGGAAGAAGCCGAAGAATAAACATAGTCATTGTGACAAGCACCTGAGTAATGCCTCACTGCTCGAAAGAGTGGTGAGGCTATTGTATGCCCTCCCTGTAAAAGTATAGAGTGCAGAGTTCGCTGGTATTTTATTGAAGCTTAATTGGAAATGTTCTAGTGCAGTCCTACATTTGTTATTTCGCGTCCTGCAATATACGTTGCACGTCCTGCAATATATATCTCACGACCTGCAATATATATTGCACGACCTGCAATATAAATCCACATGCGTAAACGAAAAATGCTTCAGTGGATATTCTGACACCGCAGCATGGTCTATGAAAGATTATGATTCTGATGATAAATTAATGAAAGAAGACTCAGGTGTTTTTGGTATTTCAAAAAGGTTCGAATGGTCTTTTGTTCTGGTGCAGTCCTACTTTTGTTATGGGACCGAATTGAAAATGTTTCGACGCTACGCTAGGTAGATTGCTTCCTGCTGTTCCATTCTCACGTTCTTTGCCACTTTAACAACCTTTATTAGATATATAAAACATTTCTGTGACTTTGTTTGGAAAATTCGGAAATAATGTTTATCTTTGCACCGATTTAAGTATGAAGTCATGACAGTAGCAAGACACAGGCATATCATTCAGGCCATTGCTGACAAGGCAAAGGCTATTGTCCCGAAAGGAAGCGAGATTATTCTTTTTGGGTCGCAGGCTCGTGGCGATGCCCGTGAGGACTCTGACTGGGACATTTTAGTGCTACTCGATAAGAAGAGGGTGTCGCCTACAGACATTGACGAGGTGGCTTACCCCCTTAGAGAACTTGGTTGGGACTTTGGCGAAACTATTAACACCATCCTGTATACCAAGGAGGAATGGAACCGTGACGTGGCAAGTCCATTTTATGAGAACGTAACTAGGGAGGGAATCTGACTATGAGTTTGGCAGAAGAAAATCGGGAGCGGCAACAATGCCGCTCCCGATTCTTGTCTGTTGCTCTCTGATGAGCCTAGATAGACGGATATTACTTAATGATCGTCTTCTTGCCGTTTTGGATGCGAATACCCTTGGCATTCGTTGAAGACTTGTGGACCTGAAGGTCATAGTAGTCGCTGCCAGTAGCTTTGTCCTGGTTAATGCCTAAGATGGCAGTCACCTCACCCTTGCTGGCGGCATGCTGGATCTTCAGATCGTTGGCTGATGCAGCCTGCTGTACCCAGGTGAAGCCACAGCGTGTGGGCAGGAAAGCCTTGTCTGCCTCAGTCCTGATAAGCACACTCTCCAGTGGTGTCACGTCCTGCTTTGCAGGAATGCCATAGCGTCCCACCTTCTCAATGCTCTCCCAACTGCTGCCGAATGTCACGATGTTACCCTTGTCGTCAGTCATACGGATCACCTTGAGCTCTGGTTCGAAATTCAGGACGTCAGTGTTCTTCACCCTCAGATATTGAGCTGTTGGCGAGAAAACCAGATAGGGAACACCAGTCTGGATACCTTCGTTAGTGCAATCCACGAAGTAGAGGTTCAACGTTGTCCCCTCCTGCCGGATGCCTGCCAGACGCTCCACCTTCAGGTCTTTGGCAGCAAGTGACACTTGGTCGGCTGTCAAGGAGAAGGGTAGACAGAGTGTGTTGTAACCTGCAAAGAAGTAACGATTCAGCTGAACGGTCTGCTCGCTGCTTTGCATCTGCTCTATGTCCAGTTTAGTGGAACTGGCATAGATGTTCTTCACTTTGTTTTGTGCGAAGGCCGTACTACTTAGGGCCATAGACACCATTGTTGCAAGTAATAAATGTTTCATACGTAATAAGTTTAAAAAGTTAGGTTTGGTGCAAAGATACAAAAAAGTTTGTATTGTAACTCAATTTTTCCAAATTTTTTGTACCTTTGCACGAAAATATTCAGAATCTGGTATGTATAATATAGATAAGGTACGCGAGGATTTCCCTATCCTGAGTCGCGAGGTTTATAAGAAGCCGTTGGTGTATTTGGATAATGCAGCGACGACGCAGAAGCCGTTGTGTGTGCTCGATGCGATGCGCGACGAGTATCTCAATGTGAATGCGAATGTGCATCGTGGGGTGCACTATCTCTCTCAGCAGGCAACCGACCTGCACGAGGCGGCTCGCGAAAAAGTGCGCGAGTTTATCAATGCCTCGAAGATAGAGGAGATTGTGTTTACACGAGGCACTACGGAGGCCATCAATCTCGTGGCTCAGACGTTCTGTGAGAGTCAGATGCAGGCAGGTGACGAGGTGATCGTGACAGAGATGGAGCACCACTCGAACATCGTTTCGTGGCAGCTGCAGGCGATGAAACGGGGAATTGTGGTAAAACACATCCCCATCACCGATGACGGCCAGTTAGACCTTTCAGTTCTCAGTTCTCTGTTCTCAGATCGCACCAAACTGCTTAGCGTGGCGCACGTCAGCAACGTCCTTGGCACGGTGAATCCAGTAGAGGAAATCATCAAGATCGCCCATGCTCACAATATCCCTGTTCTGGTGGACGGTGCCCAGAGCGCGCCCCACTTCAAGGTGGATGTGCAGGCGATGGATTGCGACTTCTTTGCCTTCAGCGGCCATAAGATGTATGGTCCTACGGGCATCGGTGTGCTCTATGGCAAGGAAGAGTGGCTGGAGAAGCTGCCGCCCTATCAGGGTGGTGGCGAGATGATCGACAAGGTGACGTGGGAGAAGACCACCTTCGAGCGCCTGCCGTTTAAGTTCGAGGCAGGCACTCCCGACTACGTGGCGACGCACGGACTGGCGAAAGCCATCGAATATATCGATTCCATCGGCTTTGAGGCCATCCAACAGCATGAGCAGGAACTCACCCGCTATTGCATGGAACAGCTCCAGACTATCGAAGGTATCAAAATTTATGGCCCGAAGGATGTATCGAAAAAGGATGCGGTTGTTAGTTTCAATGTCGGCGATATCCATCACTTGGATATGGGTACGCTCCTCGATCGTCTGGGCATCGCCGTACGTACTGGCCATCACTGTGCACAGCCGCTGATGGACCGCCTGGGCATCTCAGGAACAGTCCGTGCCTCGTTTGCTTTGTATAATACGAAGGAAGAGATAGATACCCTCGTAGCAGGCATCCGTCGCGTGAGTCAGATGTTCTGACTACATCTGCCTGATGCTCATCGCATAGAAGATACCTTTTTTCGCCATCAGTTCCTCGAAGGTTCCCTCTTCGGCAATCTTACCCTTATCGAGTACGATGATACGGTCGCAATGGCGAACGGTTGACAGGCGATGGGCAATGACCACACGCGTACAGTTCTGCTGATCCAGATTCTCACTGACCTGCTTCTGTGACAGATTATCCAAGGCTGACGTCGCTTCGTCGAAGAAGATAATCTTGGGCTTGGAGATTAGTGCCCTCGCGATGAGGATACGTTGCTTCTGACCTCCAGAGAATCCGCTGTCATTGCCAGAAACCATCGTATGCAGGCCCATCGGCATCTTACGCACTTCGTCCTCGAGACAGGCCATCCGCAGGGCTTCCCACACATCGTCCTGTGTGGCCCAGGGGGCTGTAATGGTGATGTTGTGCAACAGGTCGCCGGTAAAGAGACTGCCGCTCTGCAGACAACAGCCGATATTCCGTCGAAGACTCGTCTTATCCACCTTTGCCAGGTCGTAGTTGTCGTAGTAGATACCTCCAGAAAGGGGCTGTTCAAAACCGAGGAGCAGGCGCATCAGCGTTGACTTACCACTGCCTGACTTTCCGACGATACCCACATACTCTCCTGGATAGATTCTCAGATTGAGGTCGTCTAATACCAATGGGCCGTCATCGCGATAACGGAAAGAAACCCCAGAGACTTCAATGCCTCCGAAGAGGTCGGCCACCTGTGGGGCTTTGGCCTCCATCTCAGGAACGGCCTCCAGTATTGGACGTACACTCTCCAGGAGTGGTTTGATCTGTGCCAACTCTGGAATGACGTAGTTAATCTGCATCAGAGCTGCCGTCATCAGTCCAAAGGCTGAGGCAAAGGCGATATAGTCTGAGGCGCTGACCTTGTAATAGAGTGTTGTCCAGAAAATCAGTGCCATACCGCCGATGGAGAGCAAAGCGGACAGGGCAGGGTAGAGACGTCCCTTGAAGGCGGGGTTGTAGAGCAGACGGGCCGTGGAAGTGTAATAGTCCAACCAACGGGTGAAGGCACGGTCTTCACTACCCGTCAGCTTCAGTTTCTGGATACCCGCAAACATATTGTATTCCAGTCCGCTCAGTTGTGCCGCCTTCTCCGTGTACTTGGTCTTGACCGCCACCGTACGATGATAGCTGAGCCATAGCATCAGGACATGTAAGGCGATGATGAGCAGTGCGGCCCAAAGCAGATGTTTACCATAGATCCATACCTGTATCAGATAGATCAGCGACAGCACCGCCGACAGTCCCACACCCACGATCGATTCATTGATCATGGCGCTGAGTGTCGACACATTGTTGAGTTTGGCCGTCAGCTCACCGCTGGCATGCTTCGAGAAGAAGGTGGGTGAGAGCAGGAACGTACGGGCCATGATAGCAAACTGCGTGTGCATGTCCACAATATGCTGCACACGACTGATATAGAGGTTGCGGGTCAGTGTTAGCAGTACCGTTCCGATGGTCACACCCAACAACAGTCCTGTGATTGGCAGCAAGGCGGCAGCGTCGTTGGTAGGGATGACAGTGTCGAAGATAAGCTTGTTGGCCATCGGCGTAAACATTCCCAGAAGTACGACCACTAGCGCAGCGGCACAGAGCAAGAGTGCATTAGGTCCTGAGACGACACCCCAGGCGAAGCTGATCAGGTCTTTCACCCTCAGCCGGTGCATCGGCAACGGTTTGGTGAAGGTGATAGCGGTGGACTTCAGGTCATTGTCCATCTCCTTCTGTCCGACCTTCTTCAGCGTACCGTCCTGCTGGCGATACTGATAGCCCAGTCCGATGCTGGTCTCTGTGAGGGCGATGAGTCGACCGTCTTTGCCATAGCCCAACAGCGGACCTACGCATTCACGCCACCAGGTGCCAGTGAGTTTGATGCGACGCATCATGATACCCCGCGGACGGAGGATACTGGTCAGATGTTCTTCAGGCGTCAGGAGATTGTCCTCCAGTTCGTAATCCGTCACCCCAAGGGCGTCAAGGACCTGTCGCAGTGCCGACTCATTATCCTGGGGTACCATCCGTTTCTTCCTTCGGAACCCCATGCGCTGCGCCCCACGCTCGATGGCTTCTGCCAATCGCGCCTGGTCCAGCTGTCGACGTTTCTTAATCTGATTGATATATACTGCCATAGTCCTTAACTATTCACTCTTCACTCTTCACTATTCACTTTTCATGAGTTCCCTGTACATGCCTTCTTGTTCTATCAGCTCTTCGTGTCGTCCGCGCTGAAGTATCTTCCCTTGGTCCATCACGATGATCTCATCGCAGTCGCGAATGGTCGACAGACGGTGAGCCACGATGATCTGTGTGGGTCCCATCATACGGATGGCGGTCATCACCTCGTCCTCTGTCTTGGGGTCGAGGGCACTCGTGGCCTCGTCCATAATCAGGATCGACGGCTCACGCGACAGCGCTGTGGCGATCTCCATCCTCTGCCGCTGTCCACCGCTGAAGTTCTTGCCGCCCTTGATCAGCTTCGTGGCGAAACCTTCCGGACGACTGACGATGTCGTCGCGGATCTGTGCATCACCGCAGGCCATCATCACCGTAAACTCCTCGATGGATTCATCCCACATGCGGATATTCTGTGCCACCGTATCATCAAACAGCACGATGTTCTGGTCGATGACGGCCACGGAGTTCGTGAGCTCCTCGTTGGAGATGCTCTCGATGGGACGACCGTCAAACAGGATCTCGCCGCTCCAGGGCTGATAGAGTCCGCTGATGAGTTTCGCCAGCGTCGACTTGCCGCAACCGCTCGTGCCCACGAGAGCTACGGACTGTCCAGGTTCTATGCGCAGGTTGAAGTGCTCAATAAGCGGGGGTTGCAGACGCGAGTAGCCAAAGGTGACATCCTTCATCTCCAACA
The DNA here is from genome assembly GCA_016283605.1 of Prevotella sp. Taxonomy (GTDB): domain Bacteria; phylum Bacteroidota; class Bacteroidia; order Bacteroidales; family Bacteroidaceae; genus Prevotella. Next base: position 6,298 of record JAEENF010000213.1, on the reverse strand, counting down.
GGCCGTCGAGCTTGCCTTCGGCAATGTCACCTGTGCCGTCGCGATGGTCCTCAGGATATTTCATGACGTCCTCCACACGCTCCATTTGACTGCGCATCTCGACAATGGTCTGCGAGGCGTTCACAATCTTGTTGACAGGCGAGAGGAACGATGACATGAACCCCTGGAAGGCCAGGAGCATACCTACCGTCATCTCACCTTTCAGGATCATCAGTGCGCCGAGTATCAGTACGGTGGTGTCCACGAGTCCTGAGATGAGAATCGGCAACAGGTCGATCTGCATCTGGGCGGCAGCACTGTTGCCTTCCATATTGAACTTCCTCGACCACAGACCGCTCCAGTATTCGAAGAAACCGGCCTCTGCACCTGCGGCCTTGATGCTCTCCATATTGTCGATACACGACACAGTGGCCGAGAAGTACTTGCCTTCGGCTTGTTCCATCGAACGGATATCGTTGATATGTCTTCTGGAGAAATACTGTACCAGTGCGAGGTTGATGATGACGGCGAGGATACCGATGATGGTCAGCTCTACGGAGTAGGACAGCATCAGGGCCAGATAGAGCACCAGCAGTCCGATGTTGATCATCTGCGGCGCCAGCACCTCTACCAGTGTCTGCGTGATGGTCTCGTTCAGGTGTTGACGCTGCTGGATCTCACCCACCTGTCGCATGGCAAAGAACGACATCGGCAGGCGTAACACATGCCGCAGATACTCCACAGTACCTTTTAAGGCCAACGATCCTGCCATACGTTTGGCATAGCGGCTACGGAGGTAGACGAGTACAAACTGGAATGCGGCCACCATCAGCATACCGGCAAAGAACCACCCTGCCCAGTCTCTGTTGCGGCCAGAGAGGATCTCATCGAGGAAGATGCGGGTGAACAGCGGCGTCACCAGCGCCACGAAGGCCGCCAGCAGCGCGAAGGTGAAGGTCAGCCAGAAGGCCGTGCCTGCCCCTTTCAGGTTCTTGCGGACATACGAGAGGATACTCGTCTGTTGTCCGCTACGCTCAAACTGCGCGGTGGGTTTGAAGGTGAGCACCACCCCTGTGTACGACTTGATGAACTCCTCCATCGGCACCTCCACAGGTCCCGTCTCTGGGTCGTTCAGACAGGCAACACCTTTCTTAAAGCCTCTGAACAGAACGAAGTGCTTGAAGTTCCAGTGGATGATGGCGGGCTGCAGACCGTCGAGCAACTCGTAGGAACCGCTGTAGCCGTGTGCCTCCAGTCCGTAGTTGCGTGCAGCGTGAACGATATCCTTCGCCGAAGAGCCGTCGCGCGACACGTTGCAGGCCAGACGGACCTCTTCTAATGGGAGCCATTTGCCGTAGTACGCCAGGATCATCGTCAGACAGGCGGCGCCACATTCCACCGTCTCCATCTGCATGACCATAGGTACCTTGGCAACTCTGCTCATAGCTTATTTAGCTTATTTTCCCGTGAGTGATTCTAAGCTGTCGTCGACGGCGCCGATAAGCACGCGCCAAACGGGCTGACGTGCGGTGACGACATAGACGTCACAGAGCGTACCCGTCGTGATGCTGAGGCTTTCGCTCTTATCACGGCTCCATACCAGATGACCGTCCTTCTCGTCGAGGACAACGCTGACCTCATAGACGGCGTCGCCCTGGGGGATAAAGGCGGCAAGAGGGGCCAGCTTTAGTCGTTGGGCCACGGCCTGTCGTGTAGTGGGATATTGGGCGATGGCGGTGATCTTACCGTAGGCATAGCCACAGCTCTCGCGCTCCAGGTCGGCAGGCGTCACCTGCACCTGTTGTCCGATCTTCAGTTTGCGGAGGTCGTAGAAGGTCACGTAGACCAGCATCTCCCGACAGTCCTTAGGCAGCGACTGTACGTCGACTTCATTCTTGACGTCAGCCTTGAAGGGGAACACGACGCCTTGGGCCGTCACCTTGTAGTTGATGGTGCCAAAGGCGCACCAGTAGATGGCCACGGCCAGCAGGGCGAGCATCGCACAGAGTACCACTACGAGTTTTGGTGAGGCCACGCGCGGCATCTCCTCCGCCTCACTGTGGTCGTCGAGGGATTCCAGGGCCGTTTTGCTGAAGATCTCTGTCATAACTCTCAACTTTCAACTGTCTACTCTTGCTCTATCTGCAGATGCCGCGTAAAGCCTGTCATCACGAGAACCTTGTAGATATTGGGCTTTACGTGTGTCATCTTGATCTTTCCGCCGAGTTTCGTCATGACGGTACGCATCGTCGACTGCATCACGCGAAGACCCGAACTGGCCATGTAGATCAGTTCGGAGCAGTCGAACTCCAGGTCTATGTCTTTTTCGAGCACCGACTCTATGTCGCGCTCAAACTGTGCGGCATTCATCGTGTTGATGCGCTCGCCGGTCTTGATGATGGTCTTGCCATCTTTTTTAATGATCTGGGTCATATCGATTGAGTTGTTGTTGTCTTGATTCCACCGGTCACTTGCTCTAACTGCGTATCGTCCAACTCTTTTAGAGCTGCTTGCTTCTTTTCTTCTTCCATATCCGTTTGTTAGTTAGGTGGGTGCAAAGTTACACTTTTTTAACGACAACAAGGACAACTTCAACAACTTTTTTTTGAAAATGTTGTCTTAGTTGTTAAAGTTGTCGTTTATTATATTGTTTTTTCGTACCTTTGCGGAAAAAATAAGGGAACGATGCTGGAAAGTCATTATTATGAAGGAAAGATAGAGGCCGGATGCGATGAGGCCGGACGTGGTTGTCTGGCGGGCAGTGTCTATGCCGCGGCAGTCATTCTGCCGGAAGGTTATCAGAACGAGCTGCTCAACGACTCGAAACAGCTCACTGAGCGTCGTCGTTATCAGCTCCGTGAGATCATTGAGCGCGATGCTGTGGCCTGGGCGGTGGGAATCGTCACGCCTGAGGAAATCGACAAAATAAACATCCTCAACGCCTCGATCCTCGCCATGCATAGGGCCTTGGATCAGTTGAAAGTGCGTCCAGAGGCCGTCATCGTCGATGGCAATCGCTTCAAGCCTTATCAAAAGCTCCCTTACACCACCATCGTCAAGGGCGACGGCAAATACCTCTCCATCGCCGCAGCGAGCATCCTCGCCAAGACATACCGCGATGACTATATGAACCGTCTGGCTGAGGAATACCCACAATACGATTGGATTTCTAATAAAGGCTACCCCACGAAGAAACACCGCGATGCCATCAGGCAATATGGCATCACCCCCTACCATCGTAAGAGCTATAACCTCCTCGGCGTCGAAGAACTCTCCCTCGATTTCGGACTATAAGCTTAGGTCTTAGTTGTTCAACTGTTTGACTGGGAAAGTGAAGTAGGTGTCAGGGAAGGGCTCATCCTTCAGCGTAAAGTGCCACCACTCGCTGTCCAGCGGCTTGAAGCCATGGGCAAGCATGGCCTTACGCAGAATCATGCGGTTCTTGAACTGCTGTTCGGTGATGCTGCGCCCTTTGGGACTCTTGCTGTTGTCGCCTGTGTACTCGCCGGTCTCGGGATTACCGCAGAAGTCGGGGTGGCTCTCAGGACCGAACCAGTCGAACGTTCCGCCCATATCCACTTCCTTCTCCGTCGTCATGTCAAAGAGCGTCAGGTCGACCGTGGAGCCACGCGTATGACCGCTCTTCTCGTAGATATATTCCTGTTCGAAGAGTACGCTTTTGTCGAGGTCTGGATAGAAGTAGGACTTCATCAGTGTGTCAGGGATGTCCTCTGCCCAGCGCACGAAGTGGTCGACACCCTTCTGTGGACGATAGGCATCGTATATCTTCAGCCGGTAGCCCTGCGCTTTCACATCGTCGCTTACGGCCTTCAGTGCCTCAGCGGCTTGCTTGGTCAACAGGGCCGTGGGTTCCTGATAGCCGTCGATGCGACTGCCCACGAAGTTATATGTACCATAGTAGCGAATCTCCAGTATGGCGTCGGGCACAGCGTCGGTCAAAGTCACAAACAGGCTCGTGTCGTCCGTAGCACTGACCGATGTTTTGTTCTCCGAGAAGCACGACGTTAATACACTTGTGCCGCAGAGAAGTAGGATGGCGGTAAGCATCCACTGCATTCTTTTATTCATATAGTTGAGATTTACTTGAAGATGTTATTGACGGATGTATTGGATGGCCATCATCGTCAGGTCATCGCTCTGCTCGGCATCGCCTACGAATTGGTGGAAGGCATCGGTCATCTGTCCGATGAGCTGGCGCGGCTCCTGTTGTTGCTGGGAGAGGGCCTTGACGGCCACGTCGTTCACGCGTTTCATACTGAACTGGGCATAGTCGGCATCCATGGCCTCGGTCAGCCCGTCAGTGAAAAGGAAAATGGTGGTGCCGGTGTAGATCTGCGCCTCCTGCAACGTGTATTCCCAATCGGGCATGACACCTACGGGGACGTTCGGGTCGCAGGGCAGTTCGCCGACACCGGCGCCGACAAGCAGCGGGGCGTCGTGGCCAGCGTTGCAGTAGTGCAGCAGGCCTGTGGGCAGGTCAAGCACGCCGACGAAGATCGTGACGAACATGTTGGTCTTGTTCATGTCGCCCATCGTGTTGTTGATGGTGGACATGATGCGGTCGGGTTTCGACTCATGGGCCGAGACGGTGCGGAATACGGCTCTGGTAACGGCCATGAAGAGCGAGGCAGGCACACCCTTGCCCGAGACATCACCGATGCAGAAGAAGAGTTTCTCGTCGCGGAAATAGAAGTCGAACAGGTCGCCGCCAACCTCCTTGGCAGGCGTCAGCGAGGCATAGAGTTGCACATCGTCGCGGTCGGCACGGGTGGGGAACTTCTCGGGCAGCATACCCATCTGTATGTCGCTGGCGATGCGGAGGTCGCTCTCTATCGAGGCTTTTTGGGCAGTGGTCTCCTTCAGTTCCTCGATGTATTTCACCAGCGACTGCTGCATATTGCCAAAAGAATGACTCAACTGGCCTATCTCGTCGATACGCTGGAAGTCGGGCAGTTCGGCGTCCAATTTTCCAGAGGCGATCGTCTCTGCCTCCTTAGCCAGACGCCGCAGGGGTTTCAGCTCGCGGGTAATGATGCGGATGAACAGGTAGAGCATCAGCAGCAGACCGACAGTAACGATGGTCATGACGGTGCGACGCAAGCGGTCGAAACCGCCGAAGATATCGCTCTCTGGACAGACGATGGCCATCGAACAGCCCGTCTGACCGAGGGGCTTATAGAACACATAGCAGTTCGTGCCGTCGATGTCCATCTGCTTCATGCCTTCCTCACCGTGTTGCATGGCGTGACCCAGAGCAATCATAGCTGTATCTTGCGTCTCAATGGTCTGGGTGAAAATGGTCTGACGGGTAATCTTTGTGGTGTCAGGATGAACGAAGTAGGTACCACCACGGCCTATCATAATACTGTAGGAGTTGGGGTAGGGTTTGACGGCTGAGATGGTTTGAGAAAGCCAGTTCAGCGACAGACTGGTGTTGATGACGCCGATGGCCTGCCCTTGCTTGTCCTTGATGGCCTGACAATAGCTGGTCACCATCTCGCTGGTATTGGTCTTGACGTCCAGATCCATGTAGGGCTCCGTCCAACACGGTTTATCTAACAGTATGGGCATGAGATACCAGTCCATATAGAAATACTGGTAGTTCTCACTACCGCCTTGTATGGTGCGGATGCTGTCGCCGACATGCTTGGAGTAGGCTGAGAAGTAACGACCCTTGTCAGTGAAGTGGTCTGGCTCGAAGGCGATGGAGCAGTTGTAGAAATCGGGGTTGTTCTGTATCACGCCACGGCTGTAGACAAACATGGAGTCGGCCTTATCAGGATGACGCAGCACGAGCCACTCGGTCATGTTTGAGGCGACCTCGACGCGGTTCAGGATGCCTTCTACACGCTGCGAGGTCTTATCCAGAATCTGTGTGGCACGGCTGATGGCCTCCTGGCGCACGGCATCACGGGCCTGGTAGAACAGGAAGCCAAGGGCGACGTTGAAGATGATGGCGGCAAACAATACCACCCACAGGCTGACCCTTACGGAGAGTTTACGACGGATATATTGCAAGATTTTCTTCATACTTCTAAGTATCCTTATTTATCTATCAGTTCTTCGTAAGTTATTTCTCGGCCAAGCATCTGGTTCTCAACCATGAGACGACTGGCCTGACGAACCATGTCTGGACGAAGGCGGAACTCGCGTTTCTTGGATTCGCGGTCCACCTGCAGGCGCAGCACTTCCTTGAGCATCAGACGTTGCATCACACGGTTGGTGGCAATGTGATCCTTGTCTACATATTTCATCACAATGTCGAGTGTCTCTTCAGGATGCTGGGCGGCCCACTCCC